>JAFGXB010000013.1 GCA_016936875.1 Burkholderiaceae bacterium
AGCTCTGAGCGCCCCCAGGGTCGGCTCGCCGACCCGCCCCCCGTGGGGGTCAAGGAAACTTGGGGCGGCCCTGCGTTTCCTTGAGAGCAAACAGGCCGATTCCGGCGTCGGATTCAAGCGATCCGGGAACAGCGTCAAAGCCAGTGCGTGCGCAAGAAGGGCTGCCCCTGTCGCGGATTTTTCCCCTGCCGCGTTATGCATGCAGCGTTCTCATTTTTCACGACACAAAGGCACACACCATGCACTCCGATCGTTCCCGTTTCTCGCCAACTCGCCGCGCGGCAGTTGTCGTCCTGCCCGCACTTGCGGCGCTGGCCTTGGGTGGCTGCGTTGTCGCGCCCGTGCCTCCGCCCCAATATGGGTATGCGGCGTCTGGTTACGAAGTCGCCAATATGCCCCCGCCGGCGCCGCGCTACGAGGTGGTGGGCGTGGCGCCCTATCCTGGTGCCATCTGGATCAACGGCTTTTGGGGCTGGAATAGTGGCCGCTACGTCTGGAACCGCGGCTATTGGCATGCGCCGCGTCCCGGCTATCAATGGGCGCCGCATCGCTGGGTGCCGCAAGACGGCGCGTGGCACGGCCACGGCGGGCGCTGGGAACGGCGCTGAGCCGTGCGCCGGATGCCGTCGCACCAGGGACTGTTCAAGCCGCGCTGTCCCCCAGGCGTGAACAGTCCCCAACTTGGTGCATGGGGAGGCGGTGTGTCTTTCTGAATCAGGGCAGCAGCCGTGGATCCAGCGGCATGGAACTTGCTTTTCTGTGACGGAGTAGTCACCCGAAGGCTGTGTGTCAAACGCAGTAGCCCGGAGTGACCGCCGCGTTCACAACCCAGGGAGGTTCCCCATGTCCAGTGCTTCGACAGGAGGCCGCGTAGGCTCCGCATCTACTCATCAACTTCCCCGCGCCATCGGCACTGTCCAGCTTTGGGCCATTGCCGTTGGGCTGGTGATTTCCGGCGAATACTTTGGCTGGAGTTACGGCTGGGCCTCGGCGGGAACGCTGGGCTTTCTTGTCGCCACGCTGTTTGTCGCGGTGATGTACACCACCTTCATTTTCAGTTTTACCGAACTGACCTCCAGCATTCCACATGCCGGCGGCCCGTTTGCCTACAGCTACCACGCCTTCGGGCCGACTGGCGGGTATCTGGCGGGAATGGCCACGCTGATCGAGTTCGTGTTTGCCCCTCCCGCCATCGCGCTGGCAATTGGCGCCTATCTGAATGTGCAGTTTCCCGCGCTTGATCCCAAGGTGGCGGCGGTCGGCGCTTTTGCCGTGTTCATGACTCTGAACATTCTGGGGGTGCGTATTGCTGCGACCTTCGAGTTGTTCATCACTCTGTTGGCGATTTTTGAGTTGCTGGTGTTCATGGGCGTGGTGTCGCCCGGCTTTTCGGTGGCGAACTTTGTCAAGGGCGGCTGGGCGGGGCAAGACAGTTTTTCTCTGGCCTCCATTCCCGGCATCTTCGCGGCGATTCCGTTCGCCATCTGGTTTTTCCTCGCCATAGAGGGCGTGGCCATGGCGGCAGAAGAAACCAAGAATCCCAAGCGTGCCATTCCCATTGCTTATATCGGCGGCATTCTCACCCTGGTGGCTCTGGCCATGGGGGTGATGGTGTTTGCGGGTGGCGCTAGCGATTGGACCAAGCTGTCCAATATCAACGACCCCTTGCCGCAGGCCATGAAGATGATCGTGGGTGAGCACAGCGGCTGGCTGCACATGCTTGTGTGGCTGGGTCTGTTCGGGCTGGTGGCATCGTTCCACGGCATAATCCTGGGCTATTCGCGGCAGATTTTTGCCCAGGCGCGCGCCGGGTATCTGCCGTCATGGTTGGCAGTGCTGCATCCGCGCTTCAAGACACCGCACCGCGCCATCCTGGCGGGCGGCGCCGTGGGCATTGCGGCAATTTTCAGCGACCAGTTGTTGCAATTCGGCGGCCAGAGTCTGACCGCCAATATCGTCACCATGTCGGTGTTCGGCGCGCTGCTCATGTACATCATCAGCATGGCCAGCCTGCTGCGTCTGCGCGCCACGGAACCTGGTTTGACGCGCAGCTACAAGGTGCCGTTTTATCCCTTGTTTCCAATCATCGCGCTGCTTGGGGCCTTGATTTCCCTTGGCGCGATGGTGTGGTTCAACCCATTACTGGCTGCTGTGTTCTGCGGCATTCTGGCACTAGGCTATGGCTATTTCCTACTCACGGCCAGCCGCCGCAAACTTGCGGCGTTTGATGCACTGATCCAGCCTGCTGCAGTGTCGGCTGGGCAGTGAGTCTGTAGGGCGCGAGAACGCCCCTTTCCGAGCCTGATCCGATGCCCTACACCCACACCATCGGCGCGGTGCGCCATGTGTTCCCCGACCTCAAGACCCTGCTGGCGCGGGCCACGCCGCTGCGCTCGGGGGATGAGCTGGCGGGGGTGGCCGCAGGCAGCGCCGAAGAGCGCATGGCCGCGCGCATGGCGCTGGCCGACATGCCGCTGGCGCAGTGCCTGCAAGAGGCCGTGGTGCCGTATGAAAGCGACGAAGTCACCCGCCTGATTCTCGACCGGCACGACGCCGCCGCCTTCGCACTGGTGGCGCACCGCACCGTGGGCGACTTCCGCGACTGGCTGCTCTCCGACGCCGCCGACGCCGAGGCGCTCACCCGGCTTGCACCCGGCCTCACCCCGGAAATGGTGGCGGCAGTGAGCAAGCTCATGCGCAACCAGGACCTGATTCTGGTGGCGCAGAAATGCCGCGTCATCAGCCGTTTTCGCAACACCCTGGGCCTGCCCGGACGCATGGCCGTGCGGCTGCAACCCAATCACCCCACCGACGATCCGGTCGGCATCGCCGCCTCCATCGTGGACGGCCTGATGTATGGCAGCGGCGACGCGGTCATCGGCATCAATCCGGCGTCTGACAGTCTCTCCGCCATCGGCAGCCTGCTGCGCCTGATCGACGACCTGCGCCAGCGCTACGCAGTGCCCACGCAGAGCTGCGTGCTCACCCACGTGACCAACACCCTGCGCGCCATCGACCAGGGCGCCCCGGTCGATCTGGTGTTCCAGTCCGTGGCCGGCACCCAGCGGGCCAACGCCAGCTTCGGCATCGACCTGGCTGTGCTGTGCGAGGCGCATGCCGCGGCGCAATCACTGCGGCGCGGCACCGTGGGCGACAACGTCATGTACTTCGAGACCGGGCAGGGCAGCGCGCTGTCCGCCGGGGCGCATCACGGCGTTGACCAACAAACGCTCGAAGCCCGCGCCTACGCTGTGGCGCGCGAATTCCGCCCGCTGCTGGTCAACACCGTGGTCGGCTTCATCGGCCCTGAATATCTGTACGACGGCAAACAGATTCTCCGCGCCGGTCTGGAAGACCACTTCTGCGGCAAGCTGCTCGGCCTGCCGATGGGCTGCGACATCTGCTACACCAACCATGCCGAGGCCGACCAGGACGACATGGACAATCTGCTCACCCTGCTGGGCGTGGCCGGCGTGCACTTCATCATGGGCGTGCCCGGGGCCGACGACATCATGCTGAACTACCAAAGCACCTCTTTTCACGACGCGCTCTATGTGCGCCAGGTGCTCGGCAAGCGTCGCGCCCCCGAGTTCGAGGACTGGCTGATGGGCATGGGCATCGCCGACGCGCAAGGCCGTATCGCCCCGCCGCGCGCCGGCCAGCCCCTGCTCGACTTCGCTATGCAACGGTGAGCCCGGTGGACACCAAGCCCAGCAGCCAGACGCCACCCGGCCCGTCGCCCGAGCCCCGCGCCAACACCGCCGCCCCCGACCCCTGGGAGCACCTGCGCAGCTTCACCCGCGCCCGCATCGCCCTGGGGCGCAGCGGTGCCAGCCAGCCCACCCGCGCCTTGCTCGACTTCGGCCTCGCCCACGCCCAGGCACGCGACGCCGTGCACACCCCGCTGGATGCAGCCGCCCTGCACGCCGCGCTCGTCACCGCCGGGTTCGGACCGCCCCTGCTGGCGCACAGCGCCGCCGCCGACCGCGCCACCTACCTGCGCCGCCCCGACCTCGGCCGCCAGCTCGACCCCGCCAGCCGCGCAGCATTGGCCGCGCTGCAGGCGCAGGCCTGCGACGTGCTCTTCGTCATTGCCGACGGCCTTTCCGCCCGCGCCGCGCAAACCCACGCCGTGCCGCTGCTGCAGCACACACTGCCGCGCCTGCCGCCCGACTGGCGCATCGGCCCGGTGCTCATCGCCAGCCAGGCCCGCGTGGCGCTGGGCGATGAAATTGGTGCCCTGCTGCGCGCGCGCCAGGTGGTCATGCTCATTGGCGAGCGCCCCGGCCTGAGTTCGCCCGACAGCCTCGGTCTCTACCTCACCCACGCCCCGCGCGCCGACCTCACCGACGCCGATCGCAACTGCATCTCCAACGTCCGCCCCGAAGGCCTGCCCTACGCGCAGGCGGCGCACAAGCTCGCTTATCTCCTGGTCGGCGCCAGACGGCTGGGGCGCACCGGGGTCGATCTCAAGGATGACAGCGAGGCGGCGCTTGAGCAAGCGCCCCAGCCCCCGCTTTTGCCGACCGGTCTGGGCTGAGCGTCGGCCGGAGTTTCCTTGCCTCCCCGGGGAGGCTGTTGGGTGCCGATGCCAGACGCGCTCAATAGGCGCCCGGCGGGGCCGAGTATCCGCGCCAGCGCGCGCGTGCTGCGGCAAAGGCGCGTCCCAGAGGAGCCTTGGCGGCGTCCCGCCAGGGCGATATGCCGGGCAGGATCGGTGACAGGCCCAGGTTGCGGAGCACACGGTTGCATTGATGCACCCGGGCGTGATGCCGTGTGACCGCGGTGTAAAACACGACGCCGATCGAAATCGAGACAGACTCGCCGGGTCGGACCCAGTCGGTGGTGGTGCGCGTCATGTGCGGCGAGGTTGCGGGGAAATACACCCCGTCTCCCGCAGAGACTTCGAAGTCCACGCCACGATTGCGCAGCGCCGGATCGAGTTTCACCTTGTCCAGAGAGCCGTGGACGATGAAGTTTTCCACCTCGCGGGCCGCCACCACGTCGCGGTCGCGGTGGTCGAAAACGGTCATGATCTTGCGCCCCCGAATTTGCAGCCAGAGATTGTTTTCACGGTCAATGTGAAACGGCGTCACCGACGGTGGCGCTGAAATGAAAATGAACCCCGCAACGCGGAACAGTCCGGGCTGTTCGTGCCGGATCAAGTGGTGCGCGCTGGCGATGACCTCGTCGAGAAACGCGGCGTACTGCGGGTCGGTCTGCACGTCGTAAAGCGCCACCCAGGAACCAGGTTCCTCGATCCGCTCAAAGACTGTGTCGATGTCACACCCCGCTGGCGTTGTCGCGCTGTGCGTGAATGCGGAAGTCTGTGTCGTATCGGGGCGAATGAAGCGGCATTGACTGGTCGGCATCAAGTCGCGGGCCAGTTGGGCCAGGCGCGGCAACTGCATCAGCGGATGGCGGTCAAAATCGTGCCGCAGCGCCCCCATGCGCAGACTGGAAAAGTGTGCGGCGTCCACTGCCTGGATCTGATAGGCCGACGCTGCGGCGGGCACAGCTGTAAAGCGCTCCACTGGTGCAGTGCGCGCACCCGAGTCTCTGGTCATGCTTTGCTTTCAGGGAAGCCGCTGCCTGTCTATGGCGCGACTCAGAAGGATGTAACAGTAAAGACTACTTTTACATTCATCCTGGAGCATCCGGCAAAACCCGGATCAGCACGGTTGCAGGCGTTGCGTCCTATTGATCCGGAATGGAGAGATATGAACACGGGGCATGGGCAACGCCATGCAACGGCTCTCCCCCTCCCAACCTCCCCCGCAGGCGGGGGAGGAGCTGTTTTGCTCCCTCTCCAGTCGTGGGGAGGGTCGGGGTGGGGAGAGGTGCAGGGTCAAACTTCAACGTGCCGGATCAATAAACCAGCCCCCGCACCACCTCCAGCGCCTCGTCGATGCGCGAGACCGGGTGCAGATCCATGCCTTCGAACTGTTTGCCTGCGCCCTTTGGCGCGTTCGCCGCCGGGATGATGGCGGCTGAAAACCCCAGCTTGGCGGCTTCGCGCAGGCGTTCCTGGCCGCGCGGGGCGGGGCGAATTTCGCCGGCCAGACCCACCTCGCCGAAGGCCAGCAGGCCGCGTGGCAGCGGGCGGTTGCGTAGCGAGCTTTGAATGGCGAGCAGCACGGCGAGGTCGGCTGCGGGTTCGGTGATGCGCACGCCGCCCACGGCGTTGACGAACACGTCCTGGTCGCCGCTGGCCACACCGGCATGGCGGTGCAGCACCGCCAGCAGCATGGCCAGGCGCGCGGCGTCCAGGCCCACGCTGAGGCGGCGCGGACTGGGGGCGGCGGCACTGTCCACCAGGGCCTGCACCTCCACCAGCAGGGGGCGCGTGCCCTCCAGCGTGGCGAGCACGCAGGTGCCGGGCACCGGCTCGGCATGGGTGGAGAGGAAGATGGCCGAGGGGTTGGACACGCCCTTGAGACCATGCTCGGTCATGGCGAATACGCCGAGTTCGTTCACCGCGCCGAAGCGGTTTTTGATGGCACGAATGAGGCGAAAGCGCGACTGGGTGTCGCCCTCGAAATACAGCACGGTGTCCACCATGTGTTCCAGCACGCGCGGGCCGGCGAGCGCGCCTTCTTTGGTGACGTGGCCAACGAGCACCAGGGTGATGCCACTGGCCTTGGCCGCGCGGGTGAGCTGGGCAGCGCACTCGCGCACCTGCGACACCGAGCCCGGCGCGGACGACAGGGCTTCGGTGTAAACGGTTTGAATGGAGTCGATGACGGCGATGGAATAGGCCCCCACGCTCGCATGCGCTCGCTGCCCCCCGAGGGGGCGGACCCCGCCTTGGGGCGGCCCGGCGGCGGGGTCGGCCCCCTCGTTCGCGTTCGCGTGCTGTCCAGCGGCGATGGCGTTTGTGCCCCGGGCTAGTTCCTCCAGCATGACTTCCAGTTGCGTTTCAGCCATCAGCCGCACCGGCGCGTCTTTCAGCCCCAGGCGATGGGCGCGCAGCGCCACCTGCGCAGCCGACTCCTCGCCGCTGATGTAGAGCACCGGAAGTTCCTCGGCCAGGTTGGCCAGCACCTGCAGCAACAGGGTGGATTTGCCGATGCCCGGATCGCCGCCGAGCAGCAGCACGCCACCGGGCACCAGGCCGCCGCCGAGCACGCGGTCGAGTTCGTCGATGCCGCTGCTGCGGTGCGCGTGGCGCTCGGCCTGCACGTCAGTGAGCAGCACCGGACCGCTGGGGGCGGTGAGGCCGCCACGCCCGGCAAACTGCGCCGTCGCCGCGCCGTGCCTTGCGCCGGGGCGGGCGGCATCAGCGTTGCGCTCCACGGTTTCCACCAGGGTATTCCAGGCTTGGCAGTGCGGGCACTGGCCCTGCCACTTGGCGGACTTGCCGCCGCATTCGGAGCAAACGTAGACAGTTTGAGGTTTGGCCATATTGCGGGGTGGGCAGAGAAACTCGCCGGGCCGTCCCAAGAGTTTCTTGCCCCTTGAGGGGAGAACCGAGCGTAGCGGAGGTTTTCGGGGTGGGCTTATTCCACCCGCACCGGCACGCGGGCGGCCAGGGCGCACATCAGTTCATAGCCCAGCGTTCCCGCCGAGGCGGCAACCGCGTCGATCGACAGTTCAGCCTGCGCGTCCTGCCCCCACAGCAGCACGGGGCTGCCGATCACGGGCTGGCCGCCGGCGGCAAACACCGGCTCCAGATCGACGGTGATCATGTCCATCGACACCCGCCCGACCAGCCGGGTGCGCACGCCGTCCACCACGACGGGCGTGCCGTTCGGGGCGACGCGCGGATAACCGTCGGCATAGCCGCAGGCCACCACGCCGATGCGCATGGGGTGCGGCGCGGTGAAGCGGGCGCCGTAGCCCACGCACTCTCCCGCGGCAATGCGCTGCAGGTCGATGAGTTCGCTGCGCAGGCTCATCGCGGGTTGCAAATCCCAATGGGTCGCGTCTGGCGCAAGTCCGGTGGGCGAACTGCCGTAGAGCAGGATGCCGGGGCGCACCCAGTCGGCAGTGACGCGCGCGTCGGCGCCGTGCATGAGCACTGCGGCGGAGTTGGCCAGGCTGCGTTCGCCGGGCAGCGGCCCCACACCGCGCGTGAAGCGTTCCATGGCCTGCGCAATACCGCCTTCCTCGTCGGCGCAGGCAAAGTGTGTCATATGGGTGATTTCGCCGACCTGCGGCAGGGCGTTGAGCCGCTCCCACGCGGCGGCGTAGGCCTCGGGGCTGAAGCCCACGCGGTTCATCCCCGTGTTCATTTTGAGGAACACGCGGTGCGCGCGGCTGCCCCGGTGCACCGCCAGCCAGTCGATCTGTTCGCGGCAATGCACCACATGCCAGAGGTTCAGGCGCTCGCACAGCGCCAGGTCTTCCGGGGCGAAACAACCTTCGAGCAGCAGGATGGGGCCGACCCAGCCCAGCGCGCGCACCTTTTCCGCCTCGGCCAGATCGAGCAGGGCGAAGCCGTCCGCCGTGCGCAGCGCGCCATAGGCGCGGGCAATGCCGTGGCCGTAGGCATTGGCTTTGACCACCGCCCAGACTTTGCTGGCAGGCACAACCTGACGCACGCGGGCCAGGTTGTGGGACAGGGCGGCCGTGTGAATCACGGCGGAAATCGGGCGGGGCATGGACGGTTCCTGCAAAGCGGGCCGGTTCGGCGCACGGGGCTGTTTCTGCCTTGCATTGTCGCAACAAAACGACGCGCCGCCCGTGGATGAACCGTGCGCGAGCGGGCGCGGCCTGGCGCCGAAGGGTGCAATGGCCCTGTGCTATAAACCGCGCCAGCCTGTGCGGAACTCCGCCGGGCCTTGCTGCACTGCGCGGGCCGAGACAACCCGCCGGTCTGCCTTTCACTTCAACGCCCATTCTCCGCCCCCACGACCAGACACAGGGCCCCGCAGCGCGGGCAGCCACTCGATGAAAAAAGGCTTTTACTGGATCATGGCGGCGCAGTTTTTTTCCTCGCTGGCCGACAACGCTCTGCTGATTGCCGCCATTGCCCTGCTGGTGCAGATGCAGTCGCCCGACTGGATGACGCCGCTGCTCAAGTTTTTTTTCACCATCTCTTATGTGGTGCTCGCACCGTTCGTGGGCGCGTTTGCCGACGCCATTCTCAAGTGGAAGGTGATGTTCATCACCAATCTGGTGAAAGTGGCCGGCCTGGTGCTCATGCTGTTCTCGGTGCACCCGCTGCTGGCCTACGGCGTTGTCGGCCTGGGCGCGGCGGCGTATTCCCCGGCGAAGTACGGCATCCTCACCGAGCTGCTGCCGCCGCAGCAACTGGTTGCCGCCAATGGCTGGATCGAGGGCACCACGGTCAGCTCCATCATTCTGGGCACGGTGCTGGGCGGATTTCTGGTGAGCAATGCGGCCTCCGGTTTCCTGCTGGGGCTGCCGGGGCTGGCCGCGATTGGCGTGAACACCACGCCTGAATCGGCCATTCTGGTCATCACCCTGGTGTATCTGCTGGCGGCGGTGTGCAATCTGCGCATCCCCGATACCGGGGCGCGCTATCAAAAGCAGAAAACCCGCTTGGTCGCCCTGCTGGTGGATTTCGGCCACTGCACCAAGGTGCTGTGGACGGACAAGCTGGGGCAGATTTCGCTGGCGGTCACCACCCTGTTCTGGGGCGCCGGGGCCACCTTGCAGTTCATCGTGCTCAAGTGGGCCGAACATGCGCTGGGGCTCGACCTCACCATGGCCTCGGTGATGCAGGCGGCGGTGGCGCTGGGCGTGGCGGCGGGCGCCATCAGTGCGGCGGTGCGCGTGCCGCTGAAAAAGAGCCTGAGCGTGCTGCCGCTGGGCGTGGGCATGGGGCTGACCACCGTCGCGCTGGCGTTTTTCAACCGCGACCTGCTGCCAGATGTGCAGCTGCATCTGTGGCTGGTGCAACTGCCGCTTTACATGCTGATCGCCTATGGCTTCATGGTGTTCATCGGCGCACTGGCCGGCTATTTTGTGGTGCCGATGAACGCCCTGCTGCAGCACCGCGGCTATGTGCTGTTGTCGGCGGGGCATTCCATCGCGGTGCAGAACTTCAACGAGAACGTCAGCGTGCTGCTGATGCTGCTGTTCTACGCCCTGCTCATCCGCCTCAACCTGCCGGTGCCGTGGGTGATTGCGCTGTTCGGCGCGTTCGTCACGGCGTCGATGTTCCTGGTCATCCTCTGGTACCGGCGCAACCAGCGCGAGCGCGACTGGACGCAACTGATCGGCGAGCCCCGGCATCGCGAGGAGCAACATTCTTAACAGTCTGCCGCTTTGTCCCGTCTTCAAAACGTCGCAAAATCAATCGGGTCTGACAGCCCGATGTCCTTTTCAGGAGCGCCACCATGAGTGACATGCAGCATTACAGCAACCTTCTCCTGCAATACGCCACTGAGTGCCCCCAGGGTCGGCTCGCCGACCCGCCCCGTGAGGGTCAAGGAAACTTGCGGCGGCCCTGCGTTTCCTTGAGAGGCGGGAATGAAAATTCTCGCGGCGATTGCGCTCTGGATTCTGGGCCGCTGGCTCATCCGCGTGGCCGACAAGCTGCTGCGCGGTGTGCTGGAGCGGCAGCATTTCGACCCCATGCTCACGCGCTACATGATCAGCTTCGTGAACATCGCGCTGAACATCGTGCTGGTCGTGGCCATTCTGGGTTACTTCGGCGTGCAGACCACCACCTTCGCCGCCTTGGTGGCAGGCGCTGGCGTGGCCATCGGCGCGGCGTGGAGCGGCCTGCTGGGCAACTTCGCGGCCGGCGCCTTCCTGCTGGTCCTCAAGCCCTTCAAGGTGGGCGACTTTGTCAAGGCGGGCGAGGTGACTGGCACGGTGAAGGAGGTGGGTCTGTTCGTCACCTCCATCGTGACCCTGGACAACGTGCTCACCTTTGTCGGCAATGGCAAGATTCTGGGCAACACCATCGAGAACTATTCGACCAACGACTACCGCCGCGTCGATCTCAAATGCCAGTTGTCCAGCGACGCCGATCATGTCGCGGCCATGGAGCTGCTGCGCAAGCAGGTGCAGGCGATTCCCAATGTGCTGTCCGATCCCGCGCCGGTGATCGAAATTCTGGAGTTCAACAGCGTGGGGCCGGTACTCACGGTTTTTCCGTTCTGCAACAACGCCCACTATTGGCAGGTGTATTTCGACACCAACCGCACCATCCGCGAAACCCTCACGCAAGCCGGATTCGCCTACGCCCTGCCCAAACAGGTCTGGGTGGGAAAGCCGCAGTAACGATGCCCCTGTTGTCGCTGCCGCCTGCGACCGGCGTTTGTCGGCAGGGTTGACCATGGACGCCTTGCGCCTCGGCCCCATCGTCCTGCCCTGGGCGCCGCTGCTGCTGGTGCTGGGCTACGCCGTGGCCGTGTGGGTGGCGGGCATGGCGCAGAAGGCCGGTCGAGGCAATGCCGAGCCCAGCCTGCTGCCGCTGCTGGTGCTGGCACTGGTGGCGGCCCGTGCCGTGTTCGTGGCGCGCCACAGCGCAGACTATCCAAGCGTGCTGGCCATGCTCGACATCCGCGACCGCGGCTTCAACTCCTGGGCGGGTTGGGCGGCCGCAGTCGCCGGAGTGGCGTTCTGGGTCTGGCGGCGTTCGGCGCTGCGGGTCAGCCTGCCGCTGAGCGCCGCTGCCGGAGCTGCCGTGGTGCTGGCGGGCCTCGGCGCGCTGACCCTGCTGCAGCCGCCGCGTCCGCCGCTGCCCGATCTCACCCTGCAGACCTTGCAGGGCCGACCGGTGGCCTTGGCCAGTCTGCGCGGCCAGCCGCTGGTGCTCAATCTCTGGGCCACCTGGTGCCCGCCTTGTCGGCGCGAACTGCCTCTGCTGATCCGGGCCGCGCAGCAGGAAAAGGGCGCGCGCATCGTGCTGGTCAACGAGGGCGAGGCCGCGTCGCGCGTGGCGGCGTATCTGGAGCGCGAGCGGCTGGGCCAGCCCGAAATCCTGCTTGACCCGAACAACCGCCTGCTGTCGGCCTACCAGTCGCCCGGCCTGCCCACGACCTTGTTCATTGGCGCCGATGGTCAGGTGAAGCAGTTGCACATCGGCGAACTGTCGGCGGCCACGCTGCAGCAGGGCATCGCCGCGCTGCGACGATAAAACGCGGGCTCACCGCGGCGTGTTCAGGGGCGGGTCGGCTAGCCGACCCTGGGGGCGCGCAAAGCCTTGCGGCGGGCGGCGTGCAGCAGGCGGCGGGCCGATTCGTCGGCGAGTTGGCGGCCGTGCTGCGCCATCCAGTCGAGGGCCATGCGGCCCAGCGGCGTGGACGGATGGCCCGGATCAACCGGGCAACGGAAGTGGCGTACCCAGTCGGCCACATCGGCCGCGGGCATGGGGCGCGCCAGTGCGTAGCCCTGACCGGCGTCAGCCCCCAGCAGGGTGGCGGCCTCGATCAGATCGGGGGTTTCCAGCCCTTCGACCACCACCCACAGCCCCAGACTCTGCGCCAGTTGCACCAGCGCGCCGATGAAGCCGATGACCTGCTCGGGGTCGCGTCCGGCCTCGCGCACCAGGCTCTGATCAATCTTCACGGTGTGGAAGGGCAGGGTGCGCAGACGCAGCAGGCTGGAGTAGCCGCTGCCCAGATCGTCCATGACCAGTCGCACCCCGGTAGCGGCCAGCTCGCGCACGGCGTCGTCGCGGCGCTGCGGGTCGTCGAACTCGGCGTTCTCCAGCATTTCAAGCGACAGACGATCGGGTGCCACGCCCGCGCCCTGCAGCGCCGAGGCCACGCGCTCGCCGCAGTCGGGCTGCAGCAGCACGTCGAGCGGGAGGTTCAGGCTCAGGTTCAGGCGCACGCCCTCGCTATCCCAGCGGGCGATGTGGGCCAGCGTTTGTTCCAGCCCGCCGCGGAACAGGCGGGTGAGTTCGGCGTGACCGAACCAGGGCAGGAACTGGCCCGGCAGGGCGAGGCTGCCATCGCCCATGCGCAGGCGGGCGAGTGCTTCGACGGCGTAGGGCTTGCCGGTCTGCAGGTCGACGACGGGTTGCAGATGCATGTCCAGGCCGTGATCGAATAGGCTGCTGCGCCAGCGCTGGCGCAGCGCCACGGGAACGGGCTGCTGGCGGCCGTGGGCATGCAGGCGCTGCCAGGCGCGGCTCAAGGTCTGGCCCAGGTTGTCGAGGAAGCTGCGCGCCGCGCTGCGCTCGAACATGGCGGGGTAGCCGCCGTACAGGCTGAGCACGACGACCACGCGGCCGTTGCGGTCGGTCAGCGGAATGGAGGCGGCGCTGCGGATGCCGGTTTCGAGGGCGGCTTCGCGCCACGGCGCGCCGGCTTCGTCCAGCGCGTAGCTCGCCAGTGTGCTGACCTGCTCGGTCTGCCAGGCCGCAGCAGTGGGGCCGATGCTCTCGGCGTGCGTGTCTTGCAGCTTGGGCACTTTGAGCGCGCCGTAATGCTTCTGCATGGCGCGGGCGAAGGGCTCCAGCCCGGACGAGAGTTCGACAACGAACTCGCCGTTGGCGTCTGGCGCGCCCATGCCCGCGGCCTTCAGCCCGGGCAGGGTGACGAGCCGGTCGAGCGCCATCTGCATGAACTCGCTCCACGGCGCGCCGTCCTGCACCGCGTGCTCCAGGGCGATGACGCATTGCTGGTAGCGCTCGCGCAGCGTTTGCGCCGCCTCCACCTGGCTTTGCAGTTCGGTTTGCATGCGCGCGGTGAGCAACTGGACGATGCGCCGACGGTCGCGCGCCCGGGCGCGCAGCGAGTGGCTTCTGTCGATCAGGGCCTGCAGATAGAGCCCGGCCGACTGCACCAGCAGCCGCGTGGGGACGCCCACCAGCGCGTGGATCTGGCCGATGCGCGCGGCCTCGCGCACATGCTCGGATTCCGGGAGTTCCGGGCAGAGCAGCCGCCGGAAATGATCGACCTGCCGCGCTTTGAGATGCGTGAACTCCGCCGGGGTGAGGTGGCTGAGCAGTTGGCTGGATGCGGCGTCACCTCCAACCAGGGCGTAAAACTGATCGACGAACGCATCGGCCACCGCGTGGTAATGCGGGGCGGCGATCCGCAGCAGCGATTCGGCCTGGGGGCCGTAGGGTTGCGGCAGCCAGTGGTCGATGCTGTCGTCGAGAAAGTCGGATTCCGCCTCCTGGCCCCAGCGCAGCCACCAGTGCTGGCGCGTGTTTTTGTGCAGCTTGCAGCTGTGTAGCGCGGCATCTGCGCGGCGCAGCAGGGTGTCGGGGTCGGGGCCATCTTGCGGGTAGAGGGCCAGGCCCAGGCTGAGACCGACAGGGCTGTTTTTGCCTTCGGGCAAAGGCACCGCAAGTGGCAGCAGTGCGCCCAAGGACTCCAGGCGGCGCGCGATGTCGGCTTCGCCCTGCGGGCCTTCGAGCACGAGCACGAACTCGTCGCCGCCGATGCGCGCGAGCAGGTCCTGAGGATCGAGGGCGGCGCGCAGTTGCTGCGCCACATCCTTGAGGACCACGTCGCCCGCGGCATGGCCCCACTGGTCGTTGATGGCCTTGAAATCGTCCAGATCGAGCAGGCCGATGGCCACGGCAGCGCCGCGCGCCTGCGCCGCGTTCAGCCGCTCGGGCAGCCATTCGTCCAGGGCGTAGCGGTTGGGCAGACTGGTGAGCGCGTCGTGCCGGGCCTGCCAGCGCATGCGCGCGTCTGCGGCGCGGCGTTCGCTGATGTCTTGTCCAACCCACACGGAATCCACTCCGGGCTGGCCGGTGACGGCCTGGCCGCTGAGTTCGCACCAGAACAGGCTGCCATCATGCCGACGCATGTGAACCTCGCGGGTCACGGCGCCGCCGTGCGCCATGGCGGCGTACAGCTCGGCTCCCACGGCGGCGAACCCCGCATCGTCGGCGTAGATCGCGCGGGCCGGCAGGCCCTGCAGCGACGCAGCGTCTGGGTAGCCGAACATCTGGGCCATGCGAGCATTGCCGTTGCGGATGGTGCGATCGCCCACCAGCGCGATGCCCACCAGCGCGTTGTCCAGCATGGCCTGACGCAGCAGCGCGGCAGATTCCCGCTCGCGCTGCAACTGGTCCATATGCAGCAGGGCGCCCACCATGGAAGCGACGAATTCGAGCAGCTTCAGGTCTTGGTCATCGGGGAAGC
>JAFGXB010000014.1 GCA_016936875.1 Burkholderiaceae bacterium
GCAGACGGGGTGCTGACGCTTCTTTGCGCCGCAGAAAACGCACGGCACGCAAACCCGCCAGGCCGATGCCGGAGCCAAGGTAGAGCAGCGCCGCGAGCATCCAGGGACTGGTGTCGGTCAACAACAGTTTGGCGACAGGCGTGCTGGCGCCAAACAACAAGGCCGCCGCGAGCGCCATGCCGACGCCGTGGTTGGAATGCGGTGGATGCGTGTGTGTAGAAGACATGAAAGATGTGTGCGATCAGCGTGCGTGAATGCAAGCGGGAACCGGATCAACGGCTGCGCTTGCGGGGTGGCTCAGGGTTCGCCGCAGGGTCTTGTCAGAACGTATTCCTTGTGACCCTTGGTGAGTCTGGCTTGCGTGCTGCGCTGCAGCGGCTAATTTCCATGCATGAGTCTGTGCGAATGAACGGATGCGCAGAGACAAATAACCACTCACTCAACAGACCGCATCATGGGAACCAAAGTTTATCTGTCTGCACTCGGAATTCTGCTCATCGTTTGCCTGTCCATCGGCTTCTATTTTGGCTATAGCCATGTGTTCAGCCCCAACGCGGACAGCGTGCCCGATCAAGGCGTGGCGCAAACCCCGCAAATCCCGCTGGCCCATGCCAGCGGCCCGGCGCAGCGCCGCTGACCCTCTCAGGCCGGAAAAACCCCGGTGCTCAGATAGCGGTCGCCACGGTCGCAGACGATGAACACAATGGTGGCGTTTTCCACCTCGCTGGCGATGCGCAGCGCCACCGCGCAGGCGCCAGCCGCGCTGATGCCAGCAAACAGGCCTTCCTCGCGGGCGAGTTTGCGCGCCATGTTCTCGGCGGCGGTCTGACTGACGTATTCCAGTCGGTCCACGCGCTGCGGCTCGTAAATCTTGGGCAGGTACTCCTGCGGCCACTTGCGAATGCCAGGAATGCTGGAGCCTTCCTCCGGCTGCGCGCCAATGATTTGCACGGCCGGGTTCTGCTCCTTGAGGTAATGCGACACGCCGGTGATAGTGCCGGTGGTGCCCATGGCGCTGACGAAATGGGTGATGCGCCCGCCGGTGTCGCGCCAGATCTCGGGGCCGGTGGTTTCATAGTGCGCACGCGGATTGTCGGTGTTGGCGAACTGGTCGAGCATCAGGCCCTTGCCATCGCGCTGCATCTGTTCAGCCAGATCGCGGGCATATTCCATACCGCCGGTTTTCGGGGTCAGCAGCAATTCGGCACCAAAAGCCTTCATGGTTTGCGCACGCTCGATACTGAGGTTCTCCGGCATGACGAGGATCATGCGGTAACCCAGAATGGCGGCTGCCATCGCCAGCGCGATGCCGGTGTTGCCGGAGGTGGCTTCAATGAGCGTGTCGCCGGGCTTGATCTGCCCGCGTTCCTGCGCATGGCGAATCATGGAGAGCGCCGCACGATCTTTCACCGACCCGGCCGGATTGTTGCCTTCGAGCTTGCCCAGAATGACATTGCCACGCCGGACGATTTCCGCCCCGGGAATGCGCTGCAACTGCACCAGCGGGGTGTTGCCGATCACTTGATCGATGGTGAGATAACGCATCAATGTCTCCTGCTGCTGCATCACCGCGCCAAAGCGCAGCCGCAGCGGTTTATGGGTTCTTGTAAGACGGCTCGATGGCCGCCAGATCCACTGCGGCCGCGCGCCAGTGGCGCTGCGCCTGATCTTCACGCTCGATGCCTTCGAGCAATTGCGCCAGAGTGGCGTGAATCTGCCCGCGCAGCCGCCGTTCATCTTCGCCGCAAGCCTGGATGGCTTTTTGGAGATACTGCTGCGCCTTGCCCCAAAGCTGCAATTCGGCGCAGGCCGCACCAGCCAGAAACAAGGCTTGCGCCTCCTGCGGCCAACGGCCCATCCACTGCTCGGACTGCGCGACGAACCCGGCGTCTATCCCCTGCAGCATGCCGCGCAGCGTGGGCATGAACAGCCCCGGCTCGGCTTGCGGACGATTGAGCGCAACGATGAGCAATTGCCGCGCCTCGTCCAGCGCGCCCGCGGCGGCAAACCCGCGCGCCGCCGCCACCACGAGCGCCGGCTCGGCGCGTTCCTGCGCAGTCAATTTGTTCCATGTGCTGCGCAGAACCTGCGGATCGTCTCCGGCCTGACGCAACAAGCCTGTGGCCGCCGTGTGCAACATGGCCTGCGCCGCGGCGGGATGCAGTGCGCCATGTTTGAGCAGGGTGCGCGCCAGGCGCAACACATCCGCATGCGCGTTGAGCTTGCGCGCGGCCTGCAGTTCGATGCGCAAGGCATGCGTGCGCCGCCGCACCCCCGCAGGCAGGGCGCGCACGAGCGCCATCGCGTCGCGCGGCTGCTTGGAGTCGAGCTGCCATTGCGCCTGCAGCAGTACGGCGGCATCGCGCGCCTCTTGCGGCAATTGGGCGAGATAGGCATCGCGCCGGTCGTAGGCCTGGAGTTGCTGTGCAGACTGCGCTGCGGTCATCAGCGCGGCCGGGGCGAAATCAGTGAATTCGGCAGCGCGCTGCGCCGCGCGCTCGGCACGGCGAAAGCGCCCGCCAAAATAATCGGACATGCCGTTGTGCAAGGCCTGCGCGGCAAGCCGCAGACGACGCTGCGCGCGAAATTCTGCGGCAGCGCGCGGCATGCCGAACAACAGCGCCAGGCCGCGCAGCGCCAGATAGAACGCGACAAACGCCAGCAGCAGCAGCAGCACGGCGAAGTTCAGCGACACATCCACTCGCCAGGGCGGCAGCAGCACGGCAACATTGCCGGCATTCAGGGTGGAGCCCAGTGCCAGCAACACGGCGGCTGCGGCCAGAATCAAAACCCAGACGAGCCAGCGCATCAGGGCGCTCCAGCGTCCAGGGTGGAGAGCACCGCCAGCGATTCCAGATTGGCCGCCGGGTTGGCCGAGAGGTCGAGTTGCTCGGCCTGCCGCGCCAGAGACAACGCCTGAACCATACGCGGCTGCCGCTTGTCGAAATAGGTATTCAGCGTCTCGGTAATGCCGCGCATGTCCGCGCGGTAGGCCACGGCATTGCGCGACAGCAGATCGAGCCGGGCGTTGAGGATGCGCAGCTTGAGGTTTTCACGCAGGAACTCGCCCTGCTGCGGCGAGGCCAGCAGTGCATCGCGCGCGCCTACGCGGGTGATGCCGAAGAGCTGCACCAGGCTGGAGCGGAAGCGCTCGAACCAGTCGCCCAGCCACGGCGCCCAATCCGGGCCGCTTGCTGCTGCGCCCGAGGCAGAGGCCGCCTCGGGCGGCGGCATGGCCTTGCTGCCGGTTTGCAATGGCGCGGCCGAGGACACCAGACGCAAGGCATCCACCAGCGCGGCCAGATCGTTGAGCTTGTGCGCCGCGGCAGCAATGTCGGGCGTGACGGCGCTGCGCAAACGGGTGAGATCGGACTGCACCGCGCGACGCAGGATTTGCGCCTTGGGATTGGGCGAGCGCGCCAGCCGCGCATCGGCGCTTTGCAGCGTGGCGATGAGGGGCTGCACATTGCCGATGAGCTGCGCCTGCTGCTGCGCCAGCGCGATGAGCTGGCCGGTTTCAGACAGGCGCGCCTGATCGCGGGTCTTGGCAAAGTCTTCGTACAGCGTTTCCAGCGCCTGCCGCTGGGCAGAAAAATCTTGCTGCCGCGATTCGAGTACGGCGATGCGCGCCGTCAAGTCGCGCAGCGTATCGCTGGCCTGCTTGGTCAGGGTTTTGGCTTCGATGGAGTTGGTCGTCGCGGCCTGCAGGCGCTGCGCAATCTCGGACTGCGTGGCATACAGACGGTTGTTGAGCCACCACGCCATCGCCACCAGCGCAACGATCAGGGCAATCAGCACGGGCCAGATCCAGCGTGCGCCAGGAAGCGCAGCAGGCCGCCCCTTCTCGGCCAAAGACTGCGGCGCAGCAGACGCGGCCTGAGGAACGTCTTTGGCAGCCATATTGCCCTGTGCGCCCTCAGCAACCGGGGTCTGCGCGTCAGGGCTGGTGTTGAGCTCGGTCATGCTGACATTCTAGGTTGAGGCGGAGAGACGACGCAGTGTGGAAAGCACCGCATCGGGCGGCGCGGCGGTCAGCTCCACCCGACCAAATCCCGCATCGCGCAGCGTTTGCGCAATGCGCGGATGGATGGCCAGGGCGCGCTGCTGTTGCAGCAGCGCCGGTGCGATTGCGGCCTGCGCCAGCAAGCTCTGCAAATTGCGCACGGCCTCGGTGGAGGAAAACAGCCACCAGCCCCCGCAGCCCAGTGCGGCCTGCAATTGTGCTGCGGTCTGGGCGTTGTATTGCGGTGCCAGCCGACTGTAGGCCTCGATCACCTTGACCTTGGCTCCGGCGTCTTCGAGTTTGCGCGCCAGCAAATCGCGGCCCGGACCGCCGCGGTAAATCTGCACATGCCGCCCCGCCCACGGAAATGACGCCACCGGCCCTGGTGCAAACGCCAGTTGCAATGCGCGCCACAAAGCCTCCGAATCGCCCTCGCCGCCTTGTTCCTCACAGGTTTCGGGCGCGATCAGACGCGGCCACGGCACGTCTTCGGGCTGCGCCGTCAGGGCGCGGCGCACCGCACGCAGGCTGCCGTCGCCCACCACACCAATGGCACAGCGCGACGGCCACGGCCCAGGCAGGGCGGCAAACACCGCCGCCACCGCCGTGGGGCTGACGGGCACGGCCAGGTCTGTCTGCGGCAAGACCGCCAGCGCGGCGTGGAACCGCGCCAGGTCAGGCGGCGGGCCGATGTGCTGCAGCGGAAAGTCGAGCACCTGCACGCCGGCCGGGCCAAAAATCTGCTGCGCCCCTCCTTGCTGTGCGGGCACGCGGGTGAAGATCAGCGTGGTGTTCAACATGAACCGTCGCCCCAGTCTGGCGATCAGTGCGCGCCAAGCTGCGCCAGCAGCACGTCCGCACCCTGATCGCGCAGTTGCTGCGCCACCAGTTGCCCCAGCGCCTCGGCCTGCACCAAATCAGTGACCCGCGCCTGCGCCTGCGCCCGCAAGGTGCTGTTGCCATCGGGCAGGCCCAGCAAGGCGCGAAGCAGCATGTCCTGCCCGTTCAGCGTGGCGTGCGCCCCCATGGGCGTGGTGCAACTACCGCCCAGTCCGCGCGAGACAGCCCGCTCGGCGTGCGCGCACAGCGCGGTGGGCAGATGATTGAGCGGGGCAAGCGCCTGCGCCAGCTCCGGTCGGTCGGCGCGGATTTCGATGCCCAGTGCCGCCTGCCCGACGGCCGGCAGCATCGCGTCGGTGTCAATCACGGCGCGCACGCGCTCGCCCAGACCCAGCCGCTTCAAACCCGCCGCAGCCAGCAGAATGCCGGCGTATTGCCCTTCATCGAGTTTGCGCAGGCGTGTGTCGAGATTGCCGCGCAACGGCTCCACGCGCAACTGCGGATAGCGCGCGCGCAACTGCGATTCGCGCCGCAGGCTGGACGTGCCCACCACGGCGCCCGCCGGCACATCGGCCAGGCTGGCGTAGCGACCGCTCACCCAGGCGTCGCGCGGATCTTCGCGCTCCATCACCACGGCAAGGGTGAAGCCGGGCGGCAGCACCATGGGCACGTCCTTGAGCGAATGCACCGCGAGATCGGCGTGCCCCTGCTCCATCGCCACTTCAAGCTCCTTGACGAACAGGCCCTTGCCGCCGATCTTGGCCAGCGATTTGTCGAGAATCTGGTCGCCCTGCGTGGTCATGCCGAAAATCCGCACATCGCATGCCGGATAGAGGGCCCGAAGAACATCGCGCACATGCTCGGCCTGCCACAGGGCAAGACGGCTTTCGCGGGTGGCGATGACGAGGGACTTGGGTGGAATGAAGGTCGTGGAAGTCATGGCCGGATTCTAAGGATGCGCATCGCCGCCGCCAGATGAACTTGTCGCAAACCGTTGCGCATGATGAAAAACCAGTGCAACCGGCCTGCGGCAACGCAATTCCAGCGGCGATGCAGGCGCACATCTTGCTTTGGCTTTGCCAGGCGCTGATAGCATCACTTCGCCCCATTTTTGTGCACACTCAACCGCCCCCACGCCATGTCGACACGCACCGCCGCTGCCCGCAACGCTTCCGATCCCGATGCCGCGTTGTTTGACGATATCCGTCTGCTCGGGCGCCTGCTCGGCGATCTGATCCGCGAGCAGGAGGGCCAGGAAATGTTCGACATTGTTGAAACCGTGCGCCAGCTCTCGGTGAAATTTCACCGCGACGGCGACGCCAAAGACCGCCGCGCCCTCGACAAGCTGCTCAGCAGCCTGAGCCGCGATCAGGCCGTCAGTGTGATTCGCGCCTTCAGCTATTTTTCCATTCTGGCCAACATCGCCGAAGACCACCATGTGCTGCGCCGCGCCGAACAGGACGCCGAGCGCGGCGCGCCGCCGCAGCGCGACAGCGTGCGCGCGGCGCTGGAAGTCCTCAAGGCAACGGGCGTGGAGCGCGCGCAACTGATGCAGTTTTTCGATCAGGCGCTGATCTCGCCGGTGCTCACCGCCCATCCCACCGAAGTGCAGCGCAAGAGCGTGCTCGACGCCGAACGCGCGCTGGCCAAGCTGCTGGTCGCGCGCGACGCCACCCGCCTGCCCCAAAAGCGCGCCGACATCGAAGACGCCATGCGCGCCCGCGTCGTGCAGTTGTGGCAGACGCGGTTGCTGCGCTACGTCAGGCTGCGCGTGTCGGATGAAATCAAAAATGCGCTGTCGTTTTACACCGCGACGTTTTTCTCCGAATTCCCGCGCCTGTACCGCGACCTGCAGCGCGACATCGACCTCCTGTTCCCCGCAGACCAAGACGCCGCGATCAAGCCCGATCTGCCCGCCTTTTTCCGCATGGGCCACTGGATCGGCGGCGACCGCGACGGCAATCCCTACGTCACCGCCGACACCCTGAGCTACGCCCTGCGCATGCAGTCGCGCACCGCCATCGAGCACTACATGGCCGAAGTGCACGCCATTGGCGGCGAGCTGTCAGTCTCGGCGCTGCTGGCCAGCGCCAGCCCGGAACTCATGGCCCTGGCCGAGCGCTCGCCCGATCTGTCCGAGCACCGCAGCGACGAACCCTACCGCCGCGCGCTCATCGGCATGTACGCCCGACTGGCCGCCAATCTGCGCAAACTCGCCGGGGTACAGGCCGCACTGCAGGAAGTGGGCAGCGCCGAACCCTATGCCAATGCCGACGAATTCATCGCTGATCTGAAAACCATCCGCGCCTCGCTGCATAGCCACCATGCCGAGGCGCTGGCGCGCGCCCGCATCGACCCGCTGATCCGCGCCGCCGGCGTCTTCGGCTTCCGCCTGGCCACCATCGACCTGCGGCAAAGCTCGGACCAGCACGAAGCCGTGCTGCGCGAGCTGCTGTCCACCGCCGATCTTTGCCCCGACTACAGCCATCTGGATGAAGCCGCCAAGCAAGCGCTGCTCATCCGCTGCCTCAACGACCCGCGTCCGCTGCGGCTATCGCACCACGTCTACTCCGACTGGACGCGCAGCGAACTGGCCGTGTTCGACCGCGCCTACAGCGCCCGGCGCGATTTCGGCCCGCGCGCCATCCGCCAATACATCATCTCGCACTCCGAAACCGTCAGCGACTTGCTCGAACTGCTGGTGCTGCAAAAAGAGGCCGGACTGTTCCACGGCACACTGAACAGCCACGACAGCCACGCCGAACTCCTGGTCGTGCCGCTGTTTGAAACCATCGGCGACCCGCGCAGCGCTCCCGCCATCATGCGCGAGTTCTATGCCCTGCCCGGAATCAACGGCCTGGTGCAGCGCTCGGGCGGCGAGCAGGAAATCATGCTGGGCTATTCCGACAGCAACAAGGATGGCGGCTTCTTCACCTCCAACTGGGAGCTGTATTGCGCAGAAGTCGCCCTGGCCGAGCAGTTCGAGCAGCTCAAGGCCGCGCACAACATCACCCTGCGGCTGTTCCACGGCCGCGGCGGCACCGTGGGCCGGGGCGGCGGCCCGAGCTTCGACGCCATCCTGGCGCAGCCGCCCGGCACGGTCAACGGCCAGATCCGGCTGACCGAACAGGGCGAGGTCATCACCAGCAAATACGGCAACCCCGACATCGGGCTGCGCAACCTCGAAACCCTGGTGGCCGCCACGCTGCAGGCCACGCTGCTGCCGCAGACCAAGACGGCGAGCAAGCCGCCAGCCCGGTTTCTCGACGCCGCCGCCGCCCTGTCCGAAGCCTCCATGGCGGCCTACCGCAAGCTGGTGTACGACACCCCGGAATTCACCGATTACTTCTACAGCGCCACACCCATTTCCGAGATTGCCGAGCTCAATATCGGCAGCCGTCCGTCCTCACGCAAGGCCACCCGCGCCATTGCCGACCTGCGCGCCATTCCCTGGGGCTTTTCCTGGGGGCAATGCCGCGTTGCCCTGCCCGGCTGGTACGGCTTTGGCAGTGGCGTACAGGCCTTCCTCGACGCCAATCCCGACGGTCTGAAGCTGCTGCAGCGCATGGCCAGGCAATGGCCGTTCTTCGCCACCCTGCTGTCGAACATCGACATGGTGCTGGCCAAGGCCGATCTGCGCGTGGCCGAGCGCTACGCCGAACTGGTTCCCGATGCAAAGACCCGGCAGAAGGTGCTCAAGGCCTTGCAGCGCGAATGGCAACTCACGACCAACTTGTGCGGCGCCATTACCGGCAACACCGAGCGCCTGGCCGACAACCCCACGCTCAAGCGCTCGATCCGCGCCCGCTTCCCTTACATCGACCCGCTCAATCACCTGCAGATCGAACTCCTCTACCGCTTCCGCGAAGGGCAGATCGACGAGCGCACCAAGCGCGGCATCCACCTGAGCATCAACGGCATCGCCGCGGGGCTGCGTAATACGGGCTAGTAAACCCAGCCACCCAGCGCCTCCAGAGCGGCGGCGTAGCCTATGTCGATGGCTTCTTCGGCGCGGCCGAATTCCAGAAAGCGGATGTCGCCCAGGGGCGGGCGGATGAGCAGATCCGGCGGCTCGATGCGCAAGCGGCTCTCGGTGATGCGCATTTCCATCACGTTCACCGCAGCCAGCAACACTTCGAACACATTGGGCAGCGGCTCCTCCGTGTTGGCCCAGCGCGAAAACTGGGCCTTGGCCGGGGCGTTCTGCGCCAGCAGGCGCGATTTGAGATCGGCCATGACGTGCCGGTAATCGTCCATCCAGCGGCCACCGCGCTGCTGCACTGAGGGTTCAGCGGGATTTTTCTTCGACCGCAGGCGCAGCCTGGCCCTGCCGTCGACCACGCCATGATTGAGATCGACCGCGATCACCTGCTCCGCCCCCATGGCGCGCAGCACACTCACCGGCACCGGGTTGCTCAAGCCCCCGTCCACCAGCACCCGTCCACCCACCCGCACCGGGGTGAAGATGCCCGGCACGGCAATGCTGGCGCGCACCGCGTCGATCACATCGCCAGACCGCAGCACCACCTCTTCGCCGCTGAGCAGGTCGGTGGCGATGGCGGCGAAAGGAATGGACAGTGCCTCCATCTGCGTGGACGGCAGATGGTCGCGCACCAGCGCAGTGACCTTGGCGCCGTCAATCAGCCCTGAACGCGGAAACACCACATCGAAAAACGACAGGGTCTTTTTCCAGTCGAAGGTTTTGAAAACCGCTTCCAGACCGTCGGTCCGGCCTGACGCGGCAATGGCGCCCACCAGCGCGCCGATGCTGCACCCCGCAATGCAATCGATCTGCACCCCGGCATCGGCAAACGCCCGCAACACCCCCAGATGCGCCATGCCGCGCGCAGAACCGCCGCCCAGCGCGAGGCCCAGGCGGGGGCGCTTGCGGCTCTGAGCGGGAACGGAAGCGGCGGATCGCGGGGCGGAAGTGGTTTGCATGCCGAAAGAATACGGCGTGCGTCCTATGTCTTGGCTAAGACTTGCTGCGTAAGGTCCAGCCCAGTCCAACTTCTCTTCCCCTTGCCGCAGTGCTGATCGCCTCGCAAGGCTGGGCATTACGCCAAGACCCATGACGCCCACGCTATTGACCTTCTCCCACTTGCGCCGCAGCCTGCTGCTCTGCGCCCTGTTGCTGGGCGGCTGCGCCAGTTATCACCCAGAGCCGCTGGCCACCGCGCCGCATCTGGCCGCGTCGGTACAGGGCCTGCGGGTTGCGCGCAGCCGCATCGCCCTGCCCGAACTGGCGCACTATGCCTTCGACCCCGCAAAGCCGCTCGACGCCACGGGTCTGGCCATCCTCGCCGTGCTCAACAACCCGCAGCTCAAGGCCGAGCGCGCCAAGCTGGGCGTGGCCCGCGCGCAGGCGTTCGACGCCGGTCTCCTGCCCGACCCGCAGCTCGGTCTCACCCGCGACTTTCCGGGCAACAGCGTGGGCGCGACAACGTCGGCATTCAACCTCGGCCTGTCCTACGACATCGCCGCACTCATCACCCACCACGCCGCGCACCGAGCCGCACAACACGCCGCCACCCAGATCAACCTGCAAGTGCTGTGGGCGGAATGGCAGACCGTGGCGCAAGCCCGCCTGCTCTACACCCAGATCACCGGCAACACCGCGCGGCTGGACATTCTGGAGCAGGAACGCGCCCTGTTCACCCAGCGGCTGCAGCGCAGCCAGGCCGCGCTGGCGCAAGGCAACGTCACCCGACTCGACGTGGACGCCCAGCTCGTGCCGCTGCAGGCGCTGACCCAAACCATTCAGCAGATCGAACGCCAGCAACTCGGCCTGCAGGCGCAGCTCCACGCCCTGCTCGGGCTGCGCGCTGCTGTGCCGTTGCCCCTGGCCGCGCCGAAGGCCGAACCCGCGCCAAGTGCCGCGCAGGTAGATGCGGCACTTGCCGCGCTGCCGCACATCCGTCCCGATCTGATGGCGCTGCAAGCGGGCTATGCCGCACAGGAACAAAAAGTCTGGCAGGCCGTGCTCGGCCAGTTCCCCGCGTTCAACCTCGGCTTCACCCGCGCGCGCGACACCGCCGGTGTGAACACCGTGGGCTTTGGCGTGAGCATCAGCCTGCCGCTGTTCAACCGCAACCAGGGCGTGATTGCCACGCAGCGCGCCACCCGCGCGCAACTGCAGGCCGACTACCAGGCCCGCCTCGATCAGGCCGACGCCGACGTGCGGCAGGCGCAGGCGGACATCGCGCTGCTGCAACAACAGCGCCAGGCGCTCCAGGCCGCGCTGCCCGCGCTGGAATCGGCCGATGCCGCCGCCCGGCAGGCGCTGCAGCAAGGCGCGATGAGCCTGCTGGAGTTCATCAACCAGCGCACCGCCCTGCTCGACCAACGCCTTGCGCTGCAGGCCAATGCGCAGCAGCGCGCCGAGCAGACCCTGGCGCTGCAGCTCCTCACAGGGCTGGGCCCATACCGCCAGACCGCCGCCACGCCGTCCTTCACCTCCAAACAAAAGTCATGATGCTTCCTGCCCGTACCCGCCGACTCCTCCTGCTGGCCTGCCTGCTGTCCGCCGTGCTGCCGGCTGCGCCCGCCGCCGAGCCTGCAGTCTCCGCACTGGTGCAGACCGCGCCGCTGCAGCGCGGCGAACTGCTCCATACCCTGCGCGCCTACGCCGTGGTGCAGGTGCCCGCCAGCCAGACCCAGACCCTCACCTTTCAACATGCCATGCAGGTGCAGACCGTTGCCGTGCATGCCGGACAGGCGGTGCGCAAGGGCCAGTTGCTCGCCACCCTGCGCAGCGACGCCAGCAGCGCGCTCGCCTACAACCAGGCGCAGACCGCCGTGTCATTTGCGCAGAGCGAACTCGGCCGCATGACCACGCTCAAGGCGCAGCAACTCGCCACGCAGGCGCAGGTGGACGCGGCGCGCAAGGCGCTGGCCGATGCGCAGGCGCAGTTGCGCAGCCTGCAACAACAGGGCGCGGGGCAGGCGCTCACCACGGTCTCGTCGCCCGAAGACGGGGTGGTGCTGGCGGTCAGCGCGGCGCCGGGCGACCTGCTCGCCATCGGCAGTCCGCTGCTGCAATTGGGCCGCCGCGGCAGCCTCCAGGCGCTGGCCGGGGTGCCGCCGGAAGATGCGCAGCGCCTGCAGCCCGGCCAGCCCGTGCGCCTGAGCGCGGTGTTCGATCCCGGGCAACACTGGCAGGGAACAATCCGCAGCGTTGGCGCTGCCATCAACCCCAAGACCCAGCGGCTCGATGTTCTCATCGCCCTGCCTGCCCAGCCCGGCCTTCCGGTGGCGGGAACGAGCGTGCAGGCCGACATGGTGCTCGGCCGCTGGCGTGGCTGGGTTGTGCCGCGCGACGCCGTGCTGCAGGACGAACGCGGCGCCTATCTCTACCAGGACGATCAGGGCAAGGCCCGGCGGGTGCCGGTGCAGATCGCCCTCGAATCCGGGCTGCAAACCGGCATCACCGGCGCGCTCGATCCGAAGCTGCCGCTGGTCGTGGCCGGCAACTATGAGCTGCGCGATGGCATGGCGCTGCGCCTGGCAGGAGGCAGCAGGTGAGCGGCGCTTCGGCGTGGCTGCAACGCCACCGGCGCTCGGTGCTGTTTCTGCTCGCGCTGCTGGCCGCAGGCGGGGTGTTTGCCGCGTTCAAGCTGCCGGTCGGGCTGTTTCCGAATGCGGATTTTCCGCGCGTGGTGGTCAGCGCCGACGCCGGCGACCGCCCGGCCAACCAGATGATGCTGCAGGTCACTCAGCCGCTGGAGCAGGCGGTGCGCCGCGTACCCGGCGTGGTGGACGTGCGCTCCACCACCAGCCGCGGCACCGCTGACATCTCGGTGAGCTTCAACTGGGGCACCCCGATGGCGCTGGCCGCGGTGCAGGTGAACGAGGCGGTCACGCAAATGCTGCCGCAACTGCCGCCGGGCACGCAGGTCTCGAGCAAGCGCATGGACCCGACGGTCGATCCCGTCATTGCCTACAGCCTCACCTCCAACAGCCTCACCCCCACCCAGCTCTACGACCTGGCCGAGTTTCAGTTGCGCCCGCTGCTCTCCAGCATTGGCGGCGTGGCGCGGGTGCAGATTCAGGGCGGTGCGCGCGAGGAATATCACGTCACCCTCGACCCGCTGAAATTGCAGGCTCTGGGCCTGGCGCTGCAGGACGTGAGCACCGCCGTGAGCGCCGCCAACGGCGTGCAGGCCGTGGGCCATCTGCAGGATCGCTACAAGCTGCTGCTGGCGCTGGCCGACTCCCGCCTGCACGACGCCGCGCAGATTGGCGACATCGTGCTGCGCGCGGGGCCGGACGGCGTGCTCCGGCTCAAGGACGTGGCGCGCATCAGCCGCAGCACGGTGCCGCAGTGGGTGCGCATCACCGCCGATGGCAAGGATGCCGTGCTGCTCAACATCTACCAGCAGCCTGGCGGCAATACCGTGCAGATCGCCAAAAACGTGCGCAACCTGCTGGCCAAAACCCCGCTGCCGCCGGGCGCGCATCTGGCGAGCTGGTACGACCAGAGCACCCTGGTGGTGGAGAGCGCCGCGAGCGTGCGCGACGCCATTCTCATTGGCGTGGCGCTGGCCGGGCTGGTGCTGCTGCTGTTTTTGCGCAGCCTGAAAATCACCCTCATCGCGGTCATCACCGTGCCCTCGGTGCTGGCGGCCACCGTGGTGCTGCTCTACGCCCTGGGCATGAGTTTCAACATCATGACCCTGGGCGGCATGGCGGCCGCGGTCGGGCTGGTGATCGACGATGCCATTGTGATGAGCGAACACATTGTGCGGCGGCTCAGCGAAGCGCAGCACAAGAGCCAACAGCACGCGGGCCAGGCGCAGGCGCGGCACAGCGGCATCCTGCATGCGGCAATGGAGTACCTGCGCCCGCTGGCGGGGTCGAGCGCTTCCACGGTGGTCATTTTTCTGCCGCTCGCGTTTCTCTCCGGCGTCACCGGGGCGTTCTTCAAGGCACTGTCGCTGACCATGGCGGCGGCGCTGGTGATCTCGTTTTTCGTCGCCTGGCTGGCCGTGCCCTTGCTGGCCGACAGGCTGCTCACTCCCAAAGACATCGCCCGCGAAGCGCAGCGTGAAAACAGGCGCTGGCTGTCCGCCATCCAGCGCGGCTATGCCCGCGTGCTGGGCGCCAGCCTGCGCCGCCCCTGGCTGGCCGCGCTCGGACTGGCGCCTCTGCTGCTCGCAGGCTGGCTGGCGTATGGACAGGTGGGCAGCGGCTTCATGCCGCATATGGACGAGGGCGGCTTCATTCTGGATTACCGCACGCCTCCCGGCACCTCGCTCACCGAGACCGACCGCATCCTGTCGCAGGTGGAGCACATTCTGCGCACCACACCCGCGGTGCAGACCTGGTCGCGCCGCACCGGGGCGCAGCTTGGCGGCGGCGTGACCGAGGCCAACGAGGGCGACTTTTTCGTGCGCCTGAAACCGCCGCCGCGCCAGTCGATCGACGTGGTGATGGAGGACGTGCGCCAGCGCATCGAAACCCAGGTGCCGGGGGTCAAGATCGAGCTGGCGCAGTTGATGGAAGACCTCATCGGCGACCTCACCGCCGTGCCGCAGCCGGTGGAAATCAAGATATTCGACGACAACCCGCAGCAGCTCGCACAGCTCGCGCATCGCACGGCAGCGGCCATCGGCAAGGTTCCCGGCATTGTCGATGTGCGCAGCGGCATCAAACCGGCGGGCGACGCGCTCGACATCCACATCGACCCCGCCCGCGCCGCGCTTGAAGGCGTTGACCCGCAGCAGGTGCAGCAGCAGTTGCAGACCCTCATCGGTGGCAGCGTGATCACACAAATCCAGCAAGGCCCCAAGATGGTCGGCGTGCGGCTGTGGACGCCGCTGACGCTGCGCCAGACCACGGATGACATCGCCCAACTGCCGCTGCGCGCGCCCGATGGCCATGTGTTCACCCTGGGCCGCATTGCCAGCCTCAAGGTGCTGATCGGCCAGCCAGAGATTCACCGCGACAACCTCAAGGCCATGGCCGCCGTCACCGCGCGTATCAGCGGGCGCGACCTCGGCTCCACCATTGCCGAGGTGAAAAAAATCATCAACGCTCCCGGCTACTTTCCACCCGGCGTCTACGCCCAGCTCGGCGGGCTGTACAAGCAGCAGCAAATCGCGTTTCAAGGCCTTCTCAGCGTGCTGGGCGCCGCCGTGCTGCTGGTGTTTTTGCTGCTGCTGTTTCTGTACGAGCGCTTCAAGGTAGCCATCGCCATTCTGGCCATGCCACTGCTGGCGCTGCCCGCCGTGTTCGTCGGCCTGTGGGCTGCGGGCATCGAACTCAACATCTCGGCCATGATGGGCATGACCATGATCGTGGGCATCGTCACCGAAGTGGCCATCTTCTACTTCAGCGAAGTGCAGACCCTGCTGCGCGACCATCCCGAACAGGGCCTCGACGCCGCACTGGTGGCCGCCGGACAGAACCGCATGCGCCCCATCGCCATGACCACGCTGGCCGCCATGCTCACCCTGGCCCCGCTGGCGCTCGCCCTGGGGCAAGGCTCGGCCATGCAGCAACCGCTGGCGGTGGCCATCATTGCCGGGCTGGCGGTGCAGATGCCGCTGGTGCTGCTGGTCATGCCCGTGGTGTTCAAGCTGCTGCGCGGCCGGCTGGACGATTCGCAGGCACGCGACAATCTGCCCATTCCCGCCACCGCTTCCTCCACCGAATGAACCATGCGCATCCTCCTGGTTGAAGACGATCACATGCTCGGCGCCGCCACCCGCGAAGCGCTGCGCGACGCCACGCACGCGGTGGACTGGGTGCTCGACGGCGCCTCCGCGCTCACCGCGGCACAAGGCGGCGAGTACGAGCTGATGCTGCTCGACCTTGGCCTGCCCAAGCGTGACGGCCTGTCGGTGCTGCAGGCGCTGCGCCAGGTCGGCAGCCGCCTGCCCATCCTCATCCTCACCGCGCGCGACGGCCTCGAAGACCGCGTGCGCGGCCTCGACCTCGGGGCCGACGACTATCTGGTCAAACCCTTCGAGAGCGCCGAGCTGCTCGCGCGCATCCGCGCCGTGGCGCGGCGCCACGGCGGGCAGGCGCAGCCGGTGCTGAGCAATGGCGTGATGGAGCTCGACCCGGTCTCCCGCGAGGTGCGGTTTCAGGGCCAGACACAACGGCTGACCGCGCGCGAATACGCCCTGCTCCACGCCCTGCTGCTGCGCCCCGGGGCCATTCTGTCGCGCAGCGAACTCGAAGACCGCATTTACGGCTGGAACGAAGAGGTGGAGAGCAACGCGGTGGAATTTCTCATCCACAGCCTGCGCAAAAAACTCGCACCCGAAGTCATCAAAAACGTGCGCGGCGTGGGCTGGCTGGCCCCGCGCGCAGACACCGCCGACAAGCGATGAAACCGCTGGCCGCCCTGCGCCACTGGGGCGCGCAATCGCTGCTGCGGCGGCTGTGGCTGTGGATGACGGTCAGCGTGGTGGTGGTCGGCCTGGGCACAGCGGCACTGTCCTATTTTTTTGGCTATCAGGAAGCCAACGAATTGCAGGACGCCCAGCTGCAGCAGATCGCCAGCCTGGTGCACCGCTGGGGCAACTTCCCCGACAGCGCGCTCAACCCCGCAGGGGCCGATGTCGACAAGGATGCCCGCATCGTGGTGCAGAAACTTGGCGCGCCCGTTGGCGCACACGGACTGCAACTGCCACCCCAGATGGCCGACGGCATGCATGTGGTGGAAAGCGGCGGTCATGCCTGGCGGGTGTTCGTGCAGCAGGGCAACCAGGGCCGCATTGCCGTGGCGCAGCGCACCGATCTGCGCACCGACGCGGCGATCGACAGCGCGCAACGCACCCTGTTTCCGCTGCTGGCGCTCATCCCGCTGCTGGCCCTGCTGTCTGCCGTGGTGGTCAAACGTGCCCTGCGCCCGCTGCGCAATATGGCGCAGGGCGTGGACGCGCGCAGCGAAGCCGATCTGCAGCCCTTGCCGGAGACCGATGTGCCGCATGAAATCCGCCCCTTCGTGCGCTCGATCAACCGGCTGCTGCAACGCCTGGGCGCCTCCATGGAGCAGCAGCGCCGTTTCGTGGCCGACGCCGCGCACGAACTGCGCACGCCCATCGCCGTGCTCAGCATGCAGGTGGACAACCTCAAGCCGCTGCAACACGAAGCCCAGTCACGCGAGCGCATCGGCGCCTTGCAACAGGGTTTGCGCCGTGCGCGCAGCGTGGTGGAACA
>JAFGXB010000100.1 GCA_016936875.1 Burkholderiaceae bacterium
ATTTCATTACATTTTTGTGGTGATGCTGACAGCAGCCGTATTAGGCATCATATTAAGCGTTGTTAATTCCTATACCAGTTCGGCTAATGCAGCAGCAGGCGGCGGCGGGAATTTCACCGAAGCGGCGTTGCCCATCGTCATTATTTCCCTCGTCGGAGCCCTCATCCTGATGCAAGTGAGAACGAACGGAGAACGAACGGGGTCAGGTCTAGCTTCATACCATATGGTGCGAAGCTAGACCTCCAGCGCATCCTCTCGGCGCCGCCAAGCCTGCCTTACCACCACAGCGCGGTTGCGTCTGACGTCAGTCTCAGTCAGCGCTAAGTGAGGCGCTTTAGAGTGTGAACAATCCGGATTCCCGCCGCAACCTGTATTGCGGTTTTGCGCACCATGTCCACACTGGCTTTGCCCACGGCACGCTATCACCCCGTTTCCCGTCTATTGCACTGGTCGGTGGTGGCGCTCATCTTGCTCGAATATCCGCTGGCCTGGCTGATGACCGATCGCCGTGGCGCGCCGGAGACGGCGTTGTCGGCCTGGCATATTGGCGTGGGCACGGCGGTGCTGAGCCTCATCGTGCTGCGCCTGCTGTGGCGTCTACTCAAAACCCCGCCGCCACACCCGCCGATGCCCGCCTGGCAGGCGCGCGCTGCGCAGGCAACGCACGGGCTGCTCTACGCCGGGTTTCTCAGCCTGCCCGTTCTCGGCTGGCTTGCCGCTTCAGCGCGCGACTGGCCTGTGCATTGGGTGGGCGTGGTGCAACTGCCAGCCCTGTTTCCAGCAAATGCCAGTTGGGCGGGCCTGCTGGGCGAACTCCATCAGGTGCTCGCACTGGGTTTGCTTGGATTGATCGGGCTGCATGTGGCTGCGGCGCTGTACCACGCGTTCATCCTGCGCGACGGCAGCCTGCGGCGGATGTGGTGATCCGGCGTTAGCGCACCTTCAGCCCGGCCAGTTCTGGCTTGGGGCTTGGCGGCGGCGCCTTGCGGTTTTTCAAGGCCTCCAGCACCAGCCGGGCCACCAGCAGATTGCGCACCGGCTTGCGATCGGCCGGCACCACATGCCACGGCGCGTCTGCCGTGGACGTGGCCTGCAGCGCCTGGCTGTAGGCCACCTGGTAGTCAGTCCAAAACTCGCGTTCCTGCAGATCGGATGGATCGAACTTCCAGTGTTTGAGCGGATTGTCGACGCGCTCCTGCAGACGCTCGCGCTGTTCGTCGCGGCTGATGTGCAGAAAGCACTTCACAATGGCCGTGCCGGATTCGGCGAGCATCTGCTCGAAGTCGGCGATCTGCCGCAGGTAACGCTTCATCTCCCCGTTCTTGATCTCGCCATGCACCCGGCGGATGACCGGTTCTTCGTAGTGGCTGCGGTTGAACACACCGATGCAGCCCAGCGGCGGCACCTGCGCGTGCACCCGCCAGAGAAAGTCGTGATGACGTTCCAGCGGCGTGGGCACGCTGAACGACGCGGCGTGAATACCCAATGGATTCACCCCGGTGAACACCGCCTTGGTGGTGCTGTCCTTGCCCGCCGAATCCATGCCTTGCAACACCACCAGCAAGGCTTGCTCGCGGCGGGTGAACAACAGATCCTGAATGTCGCCGATCTGCTCGCGCAGCGTGGCCAGCTCAGCCTCCAGGGCTTCCTTGGACGGGTCGCCCGACAGGTCCAGCTGGGTCGGGCGGTCTTTCAGATCGAAGTCCTTGCCCGGCTCCACCAGCAGGCTGCGCAAATCGCTCAATGTCGACATCTGGTTTCCTTTAGCGACGCACGCCCTTTGCGAGCAGGTTCAGGTTATTTCTGGCGCGTTCCTCGCCCTGCGCCGCTGCACGCTCCCACCAGAGCCGCGCCTTTTCAAGGTCTTGCTGTTTGCCGAGCCCACGCCAGTACAGCACGCCCAGGCTGAACTGCGCCTGCGCGTCGCCCAGCTCGGCGGCACGCTGATACCAGCCGGCCGCCATGGTGTAGTCCAGGCTGCCGCCGCGCCCCATCGCCAGCAAGGTAGCCAGTTCGCGTTGCGCCACGGGCAGCTCCATCTCCGCGGCCTTGCGCAGCCAGGCTATGGCCTGCGCATCGTCTTGCTCCACGCCCTGCCCTGTGACAAACAGATGTCCGTAGCGGTAGCAGGCTTCGCGGTATCCCTGGTGCGCGGCCAAGGAAAACATGGCCGCAGCCCGCACCAGATCCACTGGCGCTCCACGGCCGTTTTGCAAAAAAAGCCCCAGATTGCACTGCCCGCTGGGGTCGCCCGCTTCAGCGGCGCGCTGGTACCAGGCCAGGGCCTGGTCATCGCTGCGCGGCACGCCGCGGCCCTGCTCGTGCAGGAAGCCCAACCCGTTCATCGCGCGCGCCAAGCCGTCTTGCGACGCCTGCTGCCACAGGGCAAGCGCCTGCGCATCAGCCTGCTTCACGCCCTGTCCGTGCACGTACAACCAGCCCAGGTTGTATTTGGCCCCGGCAGATCCTTGATCGGCCGCCTTGCGATACCAGTGCGCCGCCTGCGCATAATCTTTGCGGTCGTGATAGTGCGCGCCCAGCCATTCCTGCGCGGCGGCGTCGCCGGTATGGGCCAGTGCTTCGAGCGGGTGCTGAGGCGCGTCGCGCTCGGGTTGCGGCGGCTCGGGCCGGGCGTCGATCTCTCGGTAGGGGGGATGTGTGATGCTCATCGGTGCAAGGTGCTTCTGCAAGCGCGCAGCATACCCCGGCCTCGGGCCTGTCCAAAACAATGAAACGGTATGCTTTGCAGTTAATTTCATCCTGTTGCATTTCCTTTTTGGAGACTGTTCCATGCGCCGCTGGCTATCCCTCTTGCTGCTTTCTGTCGCGTTGCTGAGCCTGAGCGGCTGCGGCTATAACGCCCTGCAAACTTCAGACGAACAGATCAAGGCGAGCTGGGCCGAGGTGCTCAATCAATATCAGCGGCGGGCCGATCTGGTGCCCAATCTGGTCAATGTGGTCAAGGGCTACGCCGCGCATGAGAAGGATGTGTTCGTGCAGGTGACCGAGGCACGCGCCAGCGTCGGCCAGATTCAGGCCACGCCCGAGCTCATCAACGACCCGGCCGCCTTTGCCAAGTTTCAACAGGCGCAGCAGCAGATGACCAGCGCCCTGTCGCGGCTGATCGCGGTGTCGGAGAACTACCCGCAGCTCAAGGCCGACGGTGTGTTCCGCGATCTGCAGGCCCAGCTCGAAGGCACGGAGAACCGCATTACCGTGGCGCGCATGCGCTACATCGAGGCCGTGCAGAGCTACAACAATCTGGTGCGGCAGTTCCCGAGCAATCTCACCGCCATGGTCATCGGCATGAAGGTCAAACCCAGTTTCACCGTGGAGAATGAAAAGGCCATTTCGGTGGCACCCAAGGTGGACTTCGGCGGCACGGCGCCCGCTGCCGCCCCATCGAAGTAAGGCGGCATGAACCGTTTGCGCGGGATTTGGCGGCACTGGCTGGCCGCTCTGCTGCTGTGCGGGTTCACCGCGGCTGCCCAGGCTGCCCTGGTGCCCGTCCCGGCGCTCACCGCGCCGGTCACCGACCTCACCGGCACGCTCACCCCCGACCAGAGCGCCACGCTCGATCAGGAGTTGCGCGCTTTTGCCGCGCAGAAAGGCAGCCAGATCGCCGTGCTGATGGTGCCGAGCACCGCGCCCGAAGCCATCGAGCAATACAGCATTCGCGTGGCTGAAGCCTGGAAGCTGGGCCGCAAGGCGCAGGATGACGGCGTGTTGCTGCTCGTGGCCAAGGACGACCGCACCCTGCGCATCGAAGTGGGTTACGGCCTGGAAGGCGCCATTCCCGACGCCATCGCCAAGCGCATCATCGCCGAGATCATCACCCCGCAGTTCAGGCAGGGCGACTATTTCGGCGGGCTGCAGGCTGGCGTGCAGCAGATCATGAAACTGATCGACGGCGAGCAGTTGCCCGCGCCCCAGGCCGCGGCGTCTCCGACGGGCGGCGTTTCCTCAACGGAAACCGCATTCTTCCTGCTGATCGCCGCCGTTTTCGTTGGCTCCGCGTTGCGGGCGGTGCTGGGCCGCGCCCTCGGCTCCGGCCTGGCCGGCCTGATCGCCGGTGGTGTGGGCTGGCTCCTGGTCGGCTCGGCCCTGCTGGGCTTGGGACTGGGTGTGGCGGCTTTCTTCGCCGTGTTCAGCGGCGTGCGTTTCGGCGGCGGGCCGGGCGGGTTTGGCGGGGGTGGATTTGGCGGCGGCTCCAGCTCCGGCGGATTCAGCGGCGGTGGCGGCGGGTTTGGCGGAGGCGGCGCTTCGGGCCGGTGGTGAGATGCAATTCCAACGTCTGATCCGGCACCTGCGCTTTGCGCCCTGGCGCGTGCGCCGCGCCTTCCCCCATGCCACGCTGCAAACCATCGCCACGGCCATTCATGCCGCCGAACAGCAACATGGCGGCGAGATTCGCTTCGCGGTGGAAGGCGCGCTCGATCTACCCGAACTCTGGCGCGGCCTCACCGCGCGCGAACGCGCCATCGAGGTGTTTTCTCATTTGCACGTCTGGGACACGGAGCGCAACGACGGCGTGCTGATCTATCTGCTGCTGGCCGAGCGCGACGTGGAAATCGTCGCCGATCGCGGCATCCACCAGCAGGTCGATGCCAAAGCCTGGGAACAGGTCTGCCGCAGCATGGAGGCGCTGCTGCGGGAAGGCCGTTTCGAGGCCGCCGCGCTCAACGGCGTGGCCGGGGTCAGCGCCCTGCTCGCCCGCCACGCCCCGCTACAGGCCGCAGAGAAGCGCAACGAGTTGCCCGATTGGCCGGTGGTGCTGCGGCTCTGAGTGCTCGCATCAAGGAAACAGTCCCTTGAACAAGCCGGGGACTACCTTTTGCAAGGGAGGCTCTTTGGCGGGAGCAAGCTGTTGCTGCAGCGCGTCCTGCAACTTGTTTTTCAGCGTCTGGCGCAGCAGATTGCCCCCGGCCTGCGACCACAGCACGGTGTAGGCCGGATGGGAAAAACTGCCACCGATGCGCACCGGCACGGTCACGCCGCGCAGCGCGGCGACTTCCGCGCCGCCCTGCCCTTGCAGCGTGCCAACCACAGTGGGCAGCAGCAGATAGTCCATGCGCTGCCTGGGTAGATCGAACCAGCCTTCGCCGCCAACCCGCAGCAACGGGCTTTGCACCAACAGGTCGCTGTTTTTGGCCACACCGTCTTGCAGAGCGAGGCTTGCCCCCAGGGCGGTGAAATCGGTCTGCTCGCCCGGCGTGGCGGCGAACTGCCCGTCTTTGCGCGCGGCCAGCAGCGTGCGGGCATTGCGCAGCATCTGCGCCAGATTGAAGCCTTTGACCGCGCCGCTCTTCACATCCAGCCGCGCCTTGCCCGAGACGCTGGCCAACAAGGCCTGCAGCGTATTGCCCTGCGCCTGCACATCCAGCGTCCAGCTCGCCTTGCCGAGCAAAAAGTCTTTGCCTGCCAGGGCGTGCAGGATGGGCTGCACACTGACATCGCGCGCGTTCTGCTGCAGGGCGTAACGCTGGCTGGCCAGATCGACATGCAGGGTGGCGCCCAGCGTGCCGCCAAACCCTTGCGCGCTGAACGGCTGCAATGCGAGGGTTTTGCGGTCGCTGCTGAGCGTGCCCTGCACCGCGCTCCACTGCATGCCCTTGAACAGCAGGCTGCCGATTTTGAACTGCGCCTTCAGGCCGACTTCCTGAAAGGCGGAGAGGTCGATCGGGGTGTCGGCTGCTTTGGCGGCGGGCGGCTTTGCCGGGGTGGATGGCAGCCAGTCATCGAGGTTGATGCGGTCTGCATTCAGATCAAGATTGAAGGGATGGGGTGACGTCCAGTTCCCCCCCGCCTTGACGGCACTTCCCGCCACCAGTCCCTGGAGCTGAAACTGCGCGGCCGCAGGCGTGGTGCCAGCGGCCGCCGCATATTGCGCATTGCCCTGCAGCGCCAGAGTTTGCGGTTTGGCTGTTGCGCCTGCGGCGATCTGCCCAGACAGTTTGAGCGCCGCAAGGCTGTAGCGTGACTGGGCCAGGTTGAGTTGCAGCGGCGACGCCAAGGTCAGTTGCAGCGCGCCCGCCTTGCCTGCGGTGCCGCGCTGCACGTCGAGTTGCGCAACGGGAATGCGCAGCGCGCTCCACGTTCCTGCGGCCTGCTGGGTGCTGAGTTGCAACTGCAGCGGCTGCGGCGCGGCCAGATCCAGCCGGGCGTGCAATGCGCCGACCTGCACCGCGTCGCCCTTGAGGTCGAACGCGGGCAGGCTGGCCTGGGCCGTCAGTGCCTCGCCGCTGTCTGTGCGCGCTGCGGATTTGAGGCTCCATTGCTGCGCACTCAGCGCCAGCGCCGGGCTGGTGACGAGGCGCAGGCTGGCCGCGCTGAGCTGCGTCTGCATGGCCTTCAGGCCCAGCGCGTCGCCCTGCACAGACAGCGCCAGATCGGACAGGGTGACGCTGTGTTGCTCAGGGTCGGACTGCAACTTGCCCCGCAGCGCAATGTGAGTGGCCAGCGCGGGCTGGACAAAACGCGCGGTGGTGCCCAGATGGAAGGCACCGGCGCTGCCGCCATCCAGCCCGGTGAGTTCCAGGTCCAGCCCGGCGAACTGGCCGTGGATCTGGGCCTTGTCGTCGTCGTAAGTGACAACGCCCTGCTCGATCTGCAAACGATGCACCGACAGGCCCAGCGGGCTGCGCGTCGGCTCGGATTCAGGCTTGCTGTCGGGCAACAGGTCAGCGAAATTGAACTGCCCCTTGGCGTTGCGGGCAACGTGGAACTGCGGCTTGATCATCACCACGCGGTCGACCACCAGCTTGCGCCGCAGCAGGGCGAACAGATCGAGGTGCAGGCGCAGATCATCGGCCCGGGCAAAGACCGCGGTGGAATCGCGCTCACTCAGGGTGAATGGCCCGGTGCGCAGGGTGAGCGGCGGAAAGAGCTGGAGATCGATGACCCCCGGCAGGGCGAGGGTGCGATGCTCGCGCTCCTGCACCGCCTGGATCAGCATGGCCTTGTACTGGTTGGGATCGAAGGTCAGCAGCACAATGCTCAGGCCGCCCACCAGCAAGATGACAGCCGCCAGCAAGGCCGCCAGCAAGCCCTTCAGCAGCCGCACAGGCCAGCGCTTGCGGGGCGCGGGCTCCGGCGCGGGCGCAAGCGGCTGCGGCGCAGTGGCCTCAGTCATTGTCGGGGCTTGCGCCACGGAGACGATCCGTCAGGGGCACAATGCGGTGCTTGTTGGCAAACATGCAGCCGATTTTAGGCAGCTTGTCTGACACCTTGAAGTTCTCAGAAACGTGCGGCGCAGGCGCTGCGGCTCCATCATGTCCAACCCATCCCCTGATCTCCTGATTTGCGGCGGCGGCATTGCCGGCAAAGCCTGTGCCCTCGCCCTGGCCCAGAGCGGCCTGAGCGTCACCCTGCTGGGCGCCCGCCCGGTTGCTGCGGCATTGCCATCTGGCAGTTATACCCAGCGTCTGTACGCACTCAACGCCGCGTCGCGGCAATTGCTCGACCAGTTGCGCGTGTGGCCGCACATGCCGCCAGAACGTATCGAGCCGGTACGGGCCATGCACATCCGCGCCGACGGCGCGCAGCTGGCGTTCCACGCGCAGGAGGCTCAGGCCGAGGCGCTGGCGTGGATTGTCGAGTCCGACGCCATTGAGCGCGCGCTGGATCTGGCGCTGCGCTTCGAACGCCGGGTGCAGATCGACCCCGCACAGGCAGCGCGCCTCCACCGCCTGCCCGCGCAGTCCGGCTGGCAGGTGCAGACCGACGACGACCGCGCCCTGCAAGCCCCGCTGCTCATCGGCGCGGACGGCGAACACAGCCTGGTGCGCAAAGTCTCCGGTATCGCCATGGACACGCACGACTATCTGCAGCGCGGCGTGGTGGCCAACCTGGTCTGCGCCGCACCGCACGACGGCGTGGCGTTCCAGACCTTTGCCGACGGCGGCGTCATCGCCCTGCTGCCGCTGGCCCCGCTGCAGGGACGGTCGATGGTGTCGCTGGTCTGGTCTGCCCCCGAGGCCCTGGCGCAAGAGTTGCTCGCCCTGCCACCTCAGGCACTGGCGCAGCGCGTCGACGCCCATCTGCACGGCCTGCGCGCGCAGCATCTCGGGCCGCTGCAAGCCACTGGCAGCGCCGCCGCCTGGCGTCTGCAGCGCCAGCTTGCCCGCCACACCGTGGCCGATGGCCTGGTGCTGATCGGCGACGCCGCGCACCGCGTGCATCCCCTCGCCGGGCAAGGGCTGAACCTCGGCCTGCAGGACGTGCAAGTGCTGGCGCACACCCTGCAGCAGCGCCCGGCAGGGCAAGCCCTGCACGATCCCCGGCTGCTGAGGCGCTATTCCCGCGCCCGGGCGGAGCAGGTGTTGGCGCTGGCCACCGCCACCGATTCCCTCGCCCGGCTGTACGCCGCGCAAAGCCGCGTTCCCGCGCCGCTGCGCGCGCTGGGTCTGCACGCCGCCAATGCCTTTCCGCCGCTCAAGCAATTGCTCACCCGGTATGCTTCGGGTCTTCCCTATCTTGCCTGATGCGCAGTATTGCGCCGAACCGCATTCATGAACTCTTTGCTCTCCCGCTCTGTATTGCGCGCTCTGCGCCTGGCCGTGCTGTCCGTGGCCGTTCTGTCCGTGCCCGCCATGGCGCAAACCCTGGCCGACACCCGCGCGGCACTGGAAAAGGCCATGCCCGGCCTGCCGACCAGCGCCAAGATCATCAAGACGCCTTACGCCGGGCTGTATGAAGTCGATGTCGGCACCAAGATTTTCTACACCGATGCCAAGGCCACTTTCCTGTTTGCCGGCGAAATTTTCGACACCAAAACCCAGACCAATATCACCAAGGCCCGCATTGACGAACTGCGCCGGGTGGACTGGAAAGACCTGCCGTTCAAGGATTCATTCAAGCTGGTGTTCGGCAACGGCAAGCGCCAGATCGCCATTTTTGAAGATCCGTACTGCCCGTACTGCCACAAGATGGAAGCCACGCTGGAGAAGATGAGCAACGTCACGCTGCATGTGTTTGTCGTGCCCATCATCCGCCGCGAATCCATGCAGCAGGCACGCGACATCTGGTGCGCACCCAACCGCAGCAAGACCTGGCTGGACTGGATGAACAATCAGGTGCAACCGCCCAAGGCCGCAGCCACCTGCGTCGATCCGCTCAAGACCAATGTGGCGCTGGCGGAAAAGCTGGGCATCTCCTCCACGCCCACGCTGATTTTCACCGACGGCAGCCGCATGGAAGGCGCCCTGCCGCAAGAAGACGTCGAGAAAAAGCTGGCGTCGATCAAGTAACGCCCACGCCGAAGCGCCACAGCAGATACACCGCCATTCCCCCGGCGATCGCGGCCAGCAGCTTGCGCGTGCCCAGTGCCAGCGCCGCACTGGCCAGCGCACCGGCCAGCCAGGGGTTGCGCCAGCTCAAGTCCCAGTGTTGCCCATCGGGCAGCAACACCATGGGCACGACGATGGCGGTGAGCACCGCCACCGGCACATGTCGCAAGGCCTGCCGCACCCGCGGCGAAAACTGCAGCCGCCCGCCCAGCCCGAACAGGGTGTAGCGAATGGCAAAGGTCACCGCCGCCATGCCGACAATCACCGCCCAGAGCGTCCAGTTCATCGCGGTTCTCCCGCAGCGGACAGGTCGCGGCGGCCATCCATCCACACCCCGACCGCCACCCCGGCGAAGGCGGCGAGCATCAGGCCGAGTTTGTACGGCAGGTCACGCGCGGCCAGCGCCACCGCCGCCGCGGTGAGCGCCACGGCCATGCTCGGACGTTCGCGCAGCAGCGGCGCAACAATGCCCACGAAGGTCGCCACGAGCGCGAACTCCAGCCCGAGATGCGTCAAGGCCGGGCTGGCCGTTCCCAGCCAGGCGCCCAATGCGGTCCAGCCCAGCCAGTTGAAATACATGGCCGCGCCCGATCCCGCCGTGTACCAGTGCTTGAACGGCGCGCCGTCATCGCGCGCGTAGCGGTGATGCACGGCGGCGTAGGTTTCATCGGTCAGCCAGAAGGCCAGCAGCACGCGCCAACGCTGCGGCAGCCGCGCCATCTGCGGTTGCAGGCTGGCCGAATACAGCAGATGGCGCAGATTGACGACCAGTGTGGTGAACACCACGACCAGCGCGCTGGCACCGGTGCCCAACAGACTCAGGGCGATGAACTGCGCCGACCCCGCGAACACCAGCGCCGACATGGCCAGCGCCCCGACGATGCCCAGCGGGCTGGCGGACGCCAGGGCACCGAAGATCAGGCCGAACGGCGCGGCGCCGAGAAGCAAGGGCAAGGTGTCACGCGCGCCATGCAGACATTCGGTGCGGCGATCAGGCCAGTGAGACAGCGGGGTTGGAAAGGTGTCAGGCATGGCCGCAAGATTACCGGCGCAGCGCCTGCGGGTCTTGAACATTCTTGTGCTGCGTATAGCCGCCGGGCGTCACGCCGAACGCGCGCTTGAACAGCCGGTGCAGATGTGACTGGTCGGCAAAGCCCAGACTCGCCGCCGTCTCGGCTGGCCCCATCCCGCCGTGCAACAGACGCTTGGCCTGCGCGAGCCGCCACTGGTTGCGCCACGCATGCGGCGGCAGCCCGACGGTGCGTGAGAACACGCGGTTGAGGTGCCAGGGGCTCAGGCCTACTTCGCGCGCGAGATCGTCCAGCGTCAGCGCGGCATCGGCATCGGCACGCAACAACTCCTGCACGAGGCGCACGGCGCCGTCTTCGCGCCCCGTCGCGGGCTCGCCCACCCCGGCGTGGCGCAACAGCGGCGTCATGGCCTCGCGCCAGGCGCAGCCGCGCGGCAACAGATCGCTGGAGGCGATCAGCGCCGCATGCAGACCCCGCAGCGCCGCGAACAGCGCCGCATCGTCGAACACCACCTGAGAAAACACCGGCAGGCGCGCGTCACCGTCGCGCAGCTCGGCCATGAGTTCGCCCAGTTTTTGTGGTGCAGGGTAGAGCGCACGGTAAGCCCAGCCGGACTCGCCACCACTCCGCCCTGTGTGCACCTCGCCCGGAGGAATCACGATGATGCTGCCCACGTTCGCCACCCCTTCGACCTGTCTGCAACGAAAGCGCTCACTGCCTTCTTCAATCAAGGCGATGACGAACGTCTCATGCACATGCGGCGCAAACTGGTGGGCGTGGTAGCGCGCCGTGAGCAGTTCCATATCGCCAAAATCGGCGGCGAAACGCAGCTGCGCAAACTCGGCGCATGGCGGCGATACCTGAGCGAATTGGATTGGTTGCGCTTGTTTCGTCATGGTTGACAGCGTAAAACCAAAGATGCTGCCACTATTCAGGAGAGCATGATGCGACTTTTCAATCTGGAACCGCCGGATTTCCAACAACTCGCCCAAGCCCTGCTGGAGGCCGACGCGCTGGCGCAGGCCTGTTGCGATGGCCACCTGCTCGG
>JAFGXB010000101.1 GCA_016936875.1 Burkholderiaceae bacterium
GTGATTCCTCAGATGGCGTTTTTCTGGTGGGCATGGTCGCGCATGACCTGCAAAACTGCGGTATTGGCGCGGATCTCCTTGACCCGGGCGTACAGCGGCGGTGCGCTGCCGCTTTCCCAATACACCGCCTGGTTGACCAGCATCTGCGCAACGAACTTGCCCTGCACCCGGTAAAAGGTGTTGCCGCCTTGCTGCCAGCTCTCGACCGACTTGGCCTGCCGATCCCAAAAATCGGGCGGCAGCACCATCATGCCGGTATACAGAAGATCGGCGTCGTCCAGTGTTTTGTCGTTGGCGTAGTCTTCGGCGTGCAGACCAAGGGCGCGCGCCTTGACGCGCATATTGATGTCTTTGGACACCAGCACCACCGGACGCTCGCTATGAATGTGCGTGAGGTCTTGCAGCACGGCGAGAATCTGGTTGTCCGCCTTGCCTTGCGGCAGGGCGATGGGCAGTTGCACATCGTGTGCGCGGGTCTGGAAGAACAGGCGACCCTTGGCTTCGGCATGCCCGGTGCGGCTGAGTGGAATGCCTTGATCGATGCCGCTGCCTGTATCTGCCACCAGCGCGTCCAGTTCCCGGCTCACTTGTCGGCCGTTGCGCGCCACTTCCGACAGGCCTTTCTTGTGAGCGTCCAACTCTTCCAGCGTGACCATGGGCAGGTAGATGTCATGCTCTTCAAAGCGGTAGAGCGACATCGGGTCATGCAGCAACACGTTGGTGTCGAGCACGAAGAGCTTGGCGGCTTGCAGGCGCGTGGCCGTGCGTTTGGCTGGCGCGGGGTTTGCGTTGAGGCGCTCCACGGCCACGGATGGTTTGGTCTCCTCTGCCTGAGGTTTTTCTGCCGTTGTCGGCACGGGCTTGTTCGTCTGCACGCGCGCCGGGTCTGCCGCAAGTGGGGGCGCAGCGGTTTTTCTTTCCACTTTTGCTGGGCTGTTGCGCGGCGAATTTTCCGATCGAGACGTGGTCGTCACGGACTTGACAGCCTGCGTCAGCAGGCTACCCATGGACTTTGGCGGGGGGGGCAGGGGCATGGAGCGGACAGTCGGGTGGAGGGTTAAAAGGCGCGTGCGGCGTGAGCAATAAAAAACCGCCGACTGTCTGAGAACAGCGCGGCGGCGGTTTGGTTGTGATGAGGCGGGGACATGTACCGGCACCCGATGCCAAGACGGTCGGTGCGGAGAGGGCTCTCTCCGCGAGGGCGTGTCGTGCTGCGGGGTCTGATGTTCAAGACAAGGTGCCGCGCTTGTGGGAAGTCAGCCGAGTCAGAGCTTCTGAATCACGTCGAGCACTTCGTCCACATGCCCGGCCACCTTGACGCCGCGCCATTCCTGGCGAAGCACGCCGTCGGCGTCGATGACAAAGGTGCTGCGCTCGATGCCCTTGACCTTTTTGCCGTACATGATCTTGTTTTTCACCACGCCGAACATATGGCAGAGTTTTTCTTCGGTGTCGGCGATCAGGTCAAACGGCAATTCAAGGTGTTCCTTGAATTTTTCGTGAGAGAGCAGGTTGTCGCGGGAGATGCCGAAAATCACGGCATTCGCTTCCTCAAATGCCGCAAAGTTGTCTCGGAAATGCATGGACTCGGTGGTGCAGCCAGGAGTCATGTCCTTGGGGTAGAAGTAGAGAACAATTTTTTTGCCCAGATAGTTTTTCGGGCTGAATTGCACGCCACTGGTGGCGGCAGTTTCGAAATCGGGAACCACTTTATTCAAGACCAAAGCCATGAAGTCTCCTGCTGGGATGCTGCGTCGCTTCGCCCCCGCGTTGTGATCAGTTTTGAATATCGCAGGGGAGGACGGACGGACGTGAAACCTTATTTTATCTTGCGCCGCGAAATGCGGCCTCATTCGATGATCAGCGCGGCCAAAACCTGGCGGCCTTCGCCGGCCAGAATGTTGTAAGTGCGACAGGCGGCTGCGGTGTCCATGACCTCCCAGCCGATGCGCCGCGCGATGAGTTGGCGCATCAGGGCGGGCGCAAGCAGATGCTGTTGCTGGCCGGTGCCGATGAGCACGACTTCAGGCAGGGGATCGTGCAGCAGTGAGTCGATGTGCGAAGACTGCAGCGCACCGATGTGAGCAACGTCCCATGCTTGCGGAGCGTGCTGCGGAGCAAACACGCAGGCGCTGGTGTGGCGTATGCCATTGACCTCGACGTAGCCGGGTCCGTAGGCGGAGACCATTTGCGTGTCTGGGGCAAAATCGGGCTGGAGTTTCATGGCGGGGGCTGCGGGGTCGGGTTGGGCCGACTTGTGTTGTGAAGAATTTCCATTCGAGCGCCGGGAATTCCAGGAGGCAGGTTTACAGACCCAGGTAAATTATAGGGTTCGCCTACCGTGTGGCTGGTGCGCGTTGGCTGAATTCCCAGGTGGTGACAGGGGGTGGCAAACGCTTCACCGCGCGCCGGGGCGCATGTCCGGTGCCGATCGAGAGAGGTGTTTGTGCGCGAATTCCGTAAGTCCGACAAATTGGCCGATGTCTGTTACGACATCCGCGGCCCCGTGCTCGACAAGGCGCGGCAGATGGAAGAGGATGGTCAGCGGATCATCAAGCTCAATATCGGCAATCTGGCCGTGTTTGGCTTCGAGCCGCCCGACGAGATCGTGCAGGACATGATTCACAACCTGCCGAGTGCGGCGGGCTATACCGACTCCAAGGGTTTGTTTGCGCCGCGCAAGTCCATCGTGCATTACACGCAGGAGAAGGGTATTGCCGGGGTGAGCATCGACGATGTGTTCATCGGAAACGGTGCCTCCGAGCTCATCAATATGAGCATGAACGCGCTGCTGAACAATGGCGACGAAGTGCTGATTCCGGCGCCGGACTATCCGCTCTATACCGCGTCGGTGGCGCTCTCGGGCGGCAAGCCGGTGCACTACATCTGCGATGAGCAGTCGGATTGGTACCCGGACATTGCCGATATCCGCAGCAAGATCACGCCCAATACCCGGGCCATCGTGGTGATCAACCCCAACAATCCGACAGGGGCGTTGTACCCGCGTGAACTGCTCGAAGACATTGTGCAGGTGGCGCGCGAATATGAACTCATCGTGTTCGCCGACGAGATTTACGACAAGACGCTTTACGACGGCAACACTCACACCAGCATCGCCTCGCTGGCCGACGATGTGTTGTTCATCACCTTCAACGGGCTGTCGAAGAACTACCGTTCCTGCGGCTATCGTTCGGGCTGGATGGTGGTGTCGGGCAACAAGCGGCATGCGCGCGACTACATCGAAGGTCTCACCATGCTGGCCTCGATGCGTTTGTGCGCCAACACCCCGGGTCAGTTGGCCATCCAGACCGCGCTGGGCGGTTATCAGAGCATCAAGGACTTGGTGGCGCCGCAAGGGCGCCTGACCCGCCAGCGTGATCTGGCCTATGACCTGCTCACGCAGATTCCGGGTGTCAGTGTGGTCAAGCCCAAGGCGGCGCTGTATATGTTTCCGCGGCTCGATCCCAAGATTTACCCGATTGCCGACGACCAGCAATTCGCCTACGACCTGCTGGCGCAGGAGAAGGTGCTGATCGTGCAGGGCACTGGCTTCAACTGGCCGCAGCCCGACCACTTCCGGCTGGTCTTCCTGCCCAATGCCGACGATCTGGCGGAAGCTATCGGCCGCATCGCGCGCTTCCTCGAACACCTCCGCAAGCGCAACCGCGCCGCGGCCTGATTCCCACTCCCGTTCTCTATGAAACCTTTACAGATTGCCCTTCTCGGCGCGGGCACCGTGGCCAGCGGTGTGGTCAAGGTGCTTGCGCGCAACCAGGAAGAGCTGCAGCGACGCGCCGGGCGCGGCATTGCCATCGCCGCGATTGCCGCGCGCAACCCCGACAAGGCGCGCGTGGCCTTGGGCGACGCCTTACCCATCACCACCGATTTCATGGCCCTGGCGACCCGGCCCGACATCGATATCGTGGTGGAGCTCATGGGCGGCATCAACCCCGCGCGCGCGCTGGTGCTGGCGGCCATTGCTGCGGGCAAGCATGTGGTGACTGCCAACAAGGCGCTGCTGGCACTGCACGGCAACGAGATCTTCGCGGCCGCGCA
>JAFGXB010000102.1 GCA_016936875.1 Burkholderiaceae bacterium
TCAGGCCGCTCTCGCCCGGCAAACGCAGATCGAGCACGGCTGCGTCGAATTCGGCGGTACCGATCAGCGTGTGCGCAGCGGCTGCCGAGTCGGCATGCCACACGGTGATGCCGCGCCGTTCCATGGAATTGCGCGTGGCGGCGGCCAGCGCAGCATCGTCTTCAACCAGCAGGAGATTCATGGGGGTGTGGTTCATTGAGTGGAATCCAGGCGCGGCCATTGCAAAGTGGCGCGCAGGCCACCGCCGTCGCGGCGGGCGACCGTGAGCGTGCCGCCCAGACGCTCGATCCCGGCGCGCGCCAGCGCCAGACCCAGGCCGCGCGTCTCGCCCTTGGTGCTGACGAAATCGTATCCCGCGCGGGCGAGGCGGTCGTCGGACAGACCGGGGCCGCGGTCGAGCACGCTCACGCGGAACTCGGCGGCGTTCCAGTCGGCCTCCACGGCGACCTGGTCTGGGCTGGCATCGGCCGCGTTGTTGAGCAGACTCACCAGCGCCGCGTTCAGCCCGGCGTCCGCGCGCAGCTGCGGCATGTCTCCCGCCCCGCGCACATGCAGCGGCGCTTGCGACTGCGGGCGCATGAGGTGCCAGTGTTCAAGCGTTTGCGCAAGCCAGTGCGCCACGGTTTCGGTTTGGCCGCTGCGCTCGCGCGCCGCGCCGGCCGCCGCGGTGATGTGGCCGAGCACGCTGCGAATCTGCGTGACCTGCGCCAGCATGCGCTGCAGCGCGGGGCCGAGTTCGTCATCCCCGGCGTAGTCGGCCTGAAGATCGTCCACCGTCATGGCCAGCGTGGCCACCGGAGTGGCGAGTTCGTGCGCTGCGGCTGCGGCCTGCATGCCCAGGGCGAACAGATGCTGGTCGCGCAGGGCGGCTTCGCGGCTGCGGGCCAGTTCCACTTCGCGCTCGCGCAGGGCTGCGGCCAGCCGCGCCACCACTGCGGCCACCAGCAGGGCGGTGATGAGAAAGTTGCCCCACATGCCCAGCAGATGCTCATCGAGCGCACCGGAGCCCACGCCGCACGCCTGCGCCTGCGGCGCCGGAAAAAACGACAGCAGGGAATACAACACGATGACCACAGCGGTCATCACCCAGCCATAAACCCAGGGAAAGGCCACCGCGCACAGAATGAGCGGAATGAGCAGCAGGGAAATGATGGGGTTGACCTCGCCACCGCTCCAATACACCAGCAGCGCGAGGATGAAGGCATCGGCCAGCAGATGGGCAAAACCGCCATTGACCCCCAGCCCGCGCGCGCTACGGCTCTGCCACCACAGCAGCAGCGCCAGCCCCACCTGAAACGCAATCAGCCCGAGCACGCGGTAAACCGGCCAGGTGATGTCGAGTGCGTGATGCGCCCACGGCATGATGGCCAGTTCGGCCAGCAGCAGCACCACCCGCGCAGCCAGCAGGCGGTGCAGGGTGACGACAGGCAGTGGAGCGGACGCGCCGCGCCCGTTCAGGGGCAGCTGCGCAAGGCGGGAAGACAGCGGCATGGCGGCCATTCTAGGAAGTCGGCCACAAGCAACAGCACCGCATTCCCCCTCCCTGCGGCAATCTGTCGCAGACCACCGCGCAGCGGCCCGCCCCAGAAGCCACTCCCCCTTGAAGGAACAAACCGGACACGCCGCAGCTTTCTATTGATCCGTCACGTTGAAGCTTGAGCCTGCCGCTCTCCCCACCCCGGCCCTCCCCACGACTGGGGAGGGAGTGAACTCGCCTTTTCCGCCAACGGAACAGGCCGAAAGAGAGATGCCCACCCCGGCCCTCCCCACGGCTGGGAGGGCGCAAAACAGCTCCTCCCCCGCCTGCGGGGGAGGTTGGGAGGGGGAGAGACTTTGCATGGCGTGACCCATGCCCCGTGTTCATCCTTCTCGATTCCGGATCAATCGATGGGCTGGAAAAGCCCGCCGGGCGCAGCGCGGTTTTTTGGAGCGGGCTATGAAGGCAGCAGCACGGTGGAGCCGATGGTGTTGCGCGCTTCGAGGTCGCGGTGCGCCTGCGCGGCTTCGGCCAGCGGGTAGCGCTGGTTGATGTGAATTTTCACCTGCCCGCTGCGCACCAGGGCAAACAGCGCGTCGGCCATCTGCTGCTTCACTGCCGGGTCGGCCATATGCGTGCCCAGCGTGGGCCGGGTGACGTAGAGCGAACCGGCCGCCGCCAGATCGGTGAGCTTGACGGGCGGCACCGCCCCCGAGGCGTTGCCAAAGCTCACCATCAGACCGAAGGGCTGCAGGCAGGCGAGCGAACGCTCCCAGGTGTCGCGGCCGATGGAGTCATAGACCACGGGCACGCCGCCCCCGGCGGTGAGGTCTTTCACCCGGGCGACGAAGTCGTCTTGCACATAGTCGATGGCGTGGGCATAGCCGTTGTCCAACGCCAGGGCGCATTTCTGCTTTGACCCCGCCGTGCCGATCAGCGTCACGCCCAGCGCCCGCGCCATCTGCCCCGCAATCAGCCCGACCCCGCCGGCCGCGGCATGGAACAGCGCCACATCCCCGGCCTGCAAGGCCCGCGTGCGATGCAACAGGTAATACGCCGTCAGCCCCTTGAGCATGCTGGCGGCGGCCACGTCGAAGGCAATGTCGTCTGGCAGCTTGATCAGCGGCGCCACCGGCACCACGCGGCGCTGGGCATACGCGCCGGGCGCACCGGTGCAGTAGCCCACGCGGTCGCCCACAGCAAAGCCCGTCACACCGGGGCCGACGGCCTCGATCACACCCGCCGCTTCTCCCCCCAGGCTGCCGCGCAGCGGTTGCGGGTACAGGCCGGTGCGGTGATACACGTCGATGAAATTCAGCCCCACGGCTTCCTGCCGCAGCAGCACCTGGCCGGGGCCGGGCGTCGGCAACTCCAGCGTGCGCCACTGCAGCACTTCAGGGCCGCCGTGTTGGTCGAACCGAATGGCTTGGGTTGTGCTCATGTCTCTTCCTTTTTAGTGTGGTTTTTCATGCAGCCAGAGCCACAGCGCGGGCAGGCAGAGCAGTGCCAGCGCCGCGGCCAGGGTGAACAAGGGGCCGGAGCCGATGGTCTGCCACAGCCAGCCGGCGCCTATGGCGGCCAGCAGTTGCATCAGGCCGGTGCTCAGGTGATACAGGCCGAAGGCGGTGCCGCGCAAGGCCTGCGGCGCGGCGTCGGCCACGGCAGCGGAGAGTAATCCTTGCGTGAGCCCCATGTGCAGACCCCACAGAGCAACCCCGGCCCAGAACCCGGTCATCCCCAGCGGCAGCGCGCCGCCGAGCAAAAGCATGGCAAGCGCCAGCACCGCCAGCCCCAGGCCGAACAGGCGCTTGCGGCCCCAGCGCGCGGCCAGCAGTCCCACGGGATAGGCCGATACGGCGTAGGCCAGCGAGAGCACCAGAGTGACCAGGGCGATCCACATTACGGAGACGCCGAGTTGATCGCCGCGCAGCACCAGAAATGCCTCGGTCAGCCGTGCCACGGTGAATAACGCGGCCAGTGCAACCACCTGCCAGAAGGCGGCCGGCAGTTGACGCGCAGCGCCCCAGTCCACGCCCTTCTTGCCTGCCTGCGCGGCGGCAAGCTCCAGTTTGTTGCGCCTGGGTTCGCGCACGCCGAAGGCCAGGATGGCCACTGCGATCACTGCCGGAATGACCCCGAACCACAGCACCAGCCGCAGGTTGTCGGCATACACCGCCAGCAGGCCGATGGCGGCCAGCGGCCCGAGCACTGCACCGACGGTGTCCAGACTTTGCCGCAAGCCGTAAGCCGCATTGCGCAGCGCGGGCGGCGTGGCGTCGGCCACCAGGGCGTCGCGCGGCGCGCCGCGGATGCCCTTGCCGATGCGGTCGATAAACCGCGCGGCGATCACCTCGGCCGCGCCCGAGGCCAGCGGGAACAGCGGCTTGGTCAGCGCCGACAAACCGTAGCCCGTCACCGCCAGCCATTTGCGCGACCCGATGCGGTCTGACCACACACCCGAGACCACCTTCAGCATCGATGCCGTGGCCTCGGCGATGCCCTCCACCACGCCCACGCTGAGCACGCTCAGGCCGAGCACCGTGGTCATATAGACCGGCAGCAAGGCATGGATGAGTTCGGACGACATGTCCATGAACAGGCTGACAAAACCCAGCATCCACACGGTGCGGGGAAGGCGGCGCGCGGCCGGGTCGGACGGGTTGTGCATTGGAAAATTCTTGTTGTGGCGAGCGCGTGCGTTGCGTGTTAAGCGCAGTCTAAGCGCGGCCCGCTACAGTCCGTTTTGTCTCGATTTGCAAATCCAGCCCATGCGCCTGCTCCTGGTTGAAGATGACATGATGATTGGCGAAAGCGTGCTCGACGCCCTGCGCGGCGAGGGCTACGCGGTGGACTGGGTGCGCGACGGCGTCATGGCCGACAGCGCCCTGCGCACCGAACAGTACGACCTCATGCTGCTCGATCTCGGCCTGCCGAAGATGGACGGCATCGCCGTGCTCAAGGCGCTGCGGGCGCGGCGCGAGGCCACGCCGGTACTCATTGCCACCGCGCGCGACGCCGTCTCCGCGCGCATCCAGGGACTCGACGCCGGGGCCGACGACTATGTGCTCAAGCCCTACGACCTGGACGAACTCTCCGCCCGCATCCGCGCCCTGCTGCGCCGCGCCGCGGGCCGCGCCGAGCCAGTGTTCAGCTATGGCCGCATCAGCCTCAACCCGGCCACCCACGAAGCCCTGCTGGACGGCGATCCGGTGGCGCTGTCGCAGCGCGAATGGGCCGTGCTCGAAGCGCTCATCGCCCGGCCCGGCATGATCCTCTCGCGGGCGCAGCTCGAAGAAAAACTCTATAGCTGGAAGGACGAGATTTCCAGCAACGCGGTCGAAGTCTATGTGCACAGCCTGCGTAAAAAACTCGGCCCCGATCTCATCCGCAATATTCGCGGCATGGGCTACATGATTGCCAAGGAGCCCGCCCCGGCCACCCCGCGCAAGGACGGCGGCGGTGACGGCACACACAACCCGTGCACCGACGATGCCGCCGACGACGGCGGCGCGGAGGGTGGCGACGGCGGCGGTGGCGAATGAAATCGCTGCGCGCCCGGCTGCTGCTGCTGCTCTCGGTGGCCGTCACCCTGGCGGCCCTGGTGCAGGCGCTGGCGGTGTTTCACAACGCCATGAACGAGGCCGACGCGGTGTTCGACTATCACCTGCAGCAGCTCGCGCTGTCACTCGCAACCGGCGACATGGGCCTGCCCGGCTTCGGCCCCAACGTCAGCGCAGGCAACGATGTCGATTACGTCGTGCAGGTGTGGGCGCCCGACGGCAAGCGCATCTACGTCTCACGCCCGCGCAGCGACCTGCCCAGCCAGGCCGTGCTCGGCTACACCAATGTGCAGGTGGGCGACGAGCAATGGCGGGTCTATTCCATGCAGGCCGGCGGCCGCACCATCCAGGTCGGGCAGAGCACCGCCACGCGGCAAGCCTTGGCGCTGGGCTTTGCGCTGCGCTCCATCTGGCCCATGGCCGTCATCGCCCCGCTGCTGCTGCTTGCAGTGGCCTGGGTGGTGCGACGCTCACTGCGCCCGCTCAGCGCCCTGTCGCACGAACTGGAAAACCGCGCCGCCACCAGCTTCGACCCGCTCGACCCGCACCCCGTGGTCAGCGAAATGCAGCCCGTGGTGCGCGCCATGAACGGCTTGTTCGCCCGCACCCGCCAGGCCTTCGACACGCAGCGCATGTTCGTCGCCGACGCCGCGCACGAACTGCGCTCGCCCCTGACCGCCCTCAAGGTGCAGGTGCAGATGCTGGGCCGCGCGCACGACGACAGTCAACGCGGCGTGGCGCTGGCCCGGCTGGAAAGCGGCATCGACCGCGCCAGCCATCTGGTTGAACAACTGCTGCTGCTCGCGCGCAATGAGTCCGGCGCCGAAGAAACCCTCACCCCCGTGAGCCTGCTCGACACTGCGCGCATGGCCCTGTCCGACACCGCCGAACTCGCCCAGACCCGCCAGGTCGACGCCGGCCTGGAAGACGCCGAAGACTGCACCGTACTGGCCCCCGCCAGCGGCCTGCGCATTCTGGTGCGCAACCTCGTGGACAACGCCCTGCGCTACACCCCGGCAGGCGGCCGGGTTGACGTGCGCGTGCGCTGCGAAATGACGCCCACAGCAGCTCCCGCCGCCACGGCGCAAGGCACGCCGGGCGCCATCCAGCCCGTGCGCATGGCCATCCTTGAGGTAGACGACTCCGGCCCCGGCATCCCGCCCGACGACCGCGAGCGGGTGTTCGATCGCTTCTACCGCCGCGAAAACGCCCCCGCGGGCGGCAGCGGCCTGGGCCTGGCCATTGTGCGCAGCGTGGCCGAACGCTGCGGCGCAAAAATCGAACTCGACACCGCACCACTGGGCGGGCTGCGGGTGCGGGTGGCGTTTGCTGTGCAGCAACCCGGCGCGCACGCCGAACCGGCGACTTTCAGTCCAGGTTAAGCCCCACCGACCATGCTCTTGTCATGGCGGCGCGCAACACTTGCCGCAGCGCAACAACTCCGCTTCAATCCGCTTTGCTTTTCCCCCAACAGGAGACTCGTATGACCATGCAACTCAGCCTCAAGGACAAAACCGCCCTCATTACCGGCGCCGCCAGCGGCATTGGCAGGGAGATTGCCGAAACCTATGCGCAAGCCGGGGCGAAGGTCGCCATTGCCGATCTGAATCTCGACGCCGCCAACGCCGCGGCCGAGGCCATCAACAAGGCCGGCGGCAAGGCCATGGGCGTTGCCATGAACGTGGCCGATGAAGCGCAGGTGAACGCGGGCTGCGCGGCGGTGGCCAAGGCGTTCGGGCCGGTGGACATTCTGGTGTCGAACGCCGGCATCCAGATCGTCAACCCGATTGAAGACTTTGCCTTTGCCGACTGGAAAAAGCTGCTGGCCATCCATCTTGACGGCGCCTTCCTCACCACCAAGGCGGTGCTGCCCGGCATGTACGCCAAGCAGGGTGGCGTGGTGATTTACATGGGCTCGGTGCATTCGCACGAAGCCAGCAAGCTCAAGAGCGCCTATGTCACTGCCAAGCACGGCCTGTTGGGGCTTGCGCGGGTGCTGGCCAAGGAGGGCGGCCCCAAGGGCGTGCGCTCGCACGTCATCTGCCCCGGCTTTGTGCGCACGCCGCTGGTGGAAAAGCAGATTCCCGAGCAGGCCAAAGAGTTGAACATCAGCGAGGCCGATGTCATCAAGAACGTGATGTTGAAAGACACGGTCGACGGCGAATTCACCACCACTGCCGACATTGCCAATCTCGCGCTGTTCCTTGCCGCCTTCCCCACGGCGGCGCTCACCGGGCAGTCCATCGTCGCCAGCCACGGCTGGTGCATGAATTGAGGCCGCGCTGTGTCCACCGCCACAACCCGCCGCGCACCGCGCGCAGCCAGCCAGCCGCCCCACACGCCACCTGAAGCCCCCGCGCCGTCCTGCCGCGCCGATGCGGTGCTGGCGCAGGTGCGCAAATACGACCGCATCGCCCTGGTGCTGCAAGGCGGCGGGGCGCTCGGTGCTTATCAGTGCGGCGTGGTGGAAGCGCTGGAAGACTGCGGCGTGCATCCGCACTGGGTGGCGGGCATTTCCATCGGCTCGATCAACGCCGCGCTCATCGCCGGCAACGCACCGGGCGAGCGCGCCAGCGCCCTGCGCGCCTTCTGGGAGACGGTGACACAGCAGCCGCTGCTGCCCCCGCTGCCGTGGGATCACGGCGCGGCGCTGGGCTGGATTCCCGACACCCTGCAACCGCAGCTTGCCGCCTTTGCCGGCCTGCGCGCCCTGCTTGAAGGCCAGCGCGGATTCTTTCTGCCCCGCTGGCCGCTGGGTGGCAACAGCGCCGGACAACCCAGCTTCTACGACACCGCGCCGCTACGCGACACACTCGAAAAGCTGGTCGATTTCGACCGACTGAACAGCGGCGAAACGCGCATCAGCGTGGGAGCGGTGAATGTGCGCAACGGCAACCAGGTGGTGTTCGACAGCGCCGAGATGCGTCTGAGCGCCGAGCACATCATGGCCTCGGGCGCGTTGCCGCCCGGGTTTCCGGCAGTGGAGATCGACGGCGAGTTCTACTGGGACGGCGGCCTGGTGTCGAACACGCCGCTGATGCCGGTGCTCGACGAGGAGCCGCGGCGCGACACGCTGGCGTTCCAGGTCGACCTGTGGAGTGCGCACGGTCCGCTGCCGGGCAACCTGCTCGA
>JAFGXB010000103.1 GCA_016936875.1 Burkholderiaceae bacterium
CGGCGGCCGGCGAGATGACGCCCATGCAGGTTTCTGCCGACATTCTTCGGGTGCTGCGCTGGCGTGCGGAAGACACGCTGGGCGGCGAGTTGGTCGGTGCCGTGATCACCGTTCCCGCCTACTTCGACGACGGCCAGCGCCAGGCCACCAAAGACGCGGCGCAACTTGCCGGCCTGCATGTGCTGCGGCTGATCAACGAACCCACCGCCGCCGCACTGGCCTATGGCCTCGACCATGGCGCCGAAGGGCTTTACGTCATTTACGACCTGGGCGGCGGGACGTTTGATCTCTCCGTGCTGCGGCTGACCAAAGGCGTGTTCGAAGTGGTGGCCACCAGCGGCGACACCGCCCTGGGCGGCGACGACTTCGATCAGCGCCTCATGACCCTCATGACCGCGCAGGCAGGCAACCCCCGGCTCTCCCCCGGTCTGCAACGCCAGTGGCGCATGGCCGCTCGCGGCGCGAAGGAAGCATTGAGCGCTGCCGACACTGTTGACTATTCCGCCCCCTTGCCAGACGGCTCACACTGGAGCGCCACCCTGCGGCGCGCTGATTTTGAGCAGGTCAGCGCCGATCTCGTGCAGCGCACGTTGAGCCTGTTGCGCCGCGCCCTGAGCGATGCCCAGGTGCACACAGCCGAGGTGCAGGGTGTCGTGCTCGTGGGCGGTGCGACCCGCATGCCCATGATCCGCGCCGGCGTGGAACGCGCCATGGGCAAGGCGCCGCTCACCGACCTCGATCCCGATCAGGTCGTGGCGCTCGGCGCTGCTCTCCAGGCCCATGCGCTGGCGGGCAATGCCGGTGCGGACGATGTGCTGCTGCTCGATGTCATCGCGCTGTCGCTCGGCATTGAGACCATGGGCGGCCTGGTCGAGCACATCCTGCCGCGCAACAGCACCATTCCGCAGGCACGCTCGCAAGACTTCACCACCTTCCGCGACGGCCAGACCGCCATGTCCATCCATGTGGTGCAAGGCGAGCGCGAATTGGTGAGCGACTGCCGCTCGCTGGCGCGGTTCGAACTGCGCGGCATTCCGCCCATGGTGGCGGGCGCGGCGCGCATCCGCGTGACCTTTGCCGTCGATGCCGATGGCCTGCTCGAAGTCAGTGCGCAGGAGCTCACCACCGGCGTGCAGGCCCAGGTGCAGGTCAAGCCCGCCTATGGCCTGGATGACGCGCAGATCGCGCAGATGCTGCAAGACAGCGTGGCCCACGCCCAGGACGACCGCGACGCGCGCATGTTGCAGGAAGCGCGGGTGGATGCGCAGGCTCTGCTGGCCGCAACGCGAACCGCCATGCAGTTCGATCGTGATCTGCTGACGGCCGAGGAGGATGCGCAGATTCACACCGGCATGGCGGCTCTGGCGCGAGCCGAGCAGGGTGGCGACATCGAGCAGATCCGCCAGGCCACCGACGCGTTGACACGGCAGACCGATGCGTTTGCGGAGCGCCGCATGAACCGCAGTATTCAGCGTGCCCTGGCGGGCCAGTCCGTCGACCGCATCGCGCAGCTCACCGACACAACATCCTGACGCCCTGACGCTCTCACCTCATTCGCACCATGCCCATCATCACGGTTCTGCCGCATCCCGAATACTGTCCACAAGGCAAACAGGTCAGTGCCGGCCGCGGAACGTCGATCTGCGAAGCCCTGCTGGAGAACGGGGTGCCGATCGAACACGCCTGCGATCTTCAATGCGCCTGCACCACCTGTCATGTGGTCGTGCGCAAGGGCTTTGACAGTCTGGGTGAACTCGACGAGAGCGAGGAAGATCTGCTCGACCGCGCCTGGGGCCTGGAGCCCACCTCACGCCTGTCCTGCCAGGCCATCCTGTCCGATCAGGACGTGACCATCGAGATTCCGAAATACTCGATCAATCACGCCAAGGAACACGGCTGAGTTGCATCAGCGCGGGCGGTGGCCCTTTGGTGCCGTACAGCCGCCCCAGCAACAGGCGGTAGAGATCGAGATCGAAGCCGCCAGGCGCATCATCGCGGCGGCCTTCAAGCAGATCGGCCAGCTCCTCCTCGGTGCGCGCAGTGCCCAGATGCCGCCACTGATCGAACACATGGATGTCGCAGCGCGCATGCCGCGCATCCTGTTCGCGCAGCCCGATCGGCCCGGCAAAAGGCCAGGCCCGCAGCCGCTCGGCGGCAAGCGCCAGTTGCAGGCGGGCATGATGCTGTTGCGCGGTTTCCAGCCCGCAGCACGCTCCTTTGCACTGCCCGATCTGTTGCGCAAAACAGCGTCCCTTGCCAGACTCCAGCCCGAGAAGCTGCGGGCATAGCGCATGGCGCTCGGCCAGAATGCGCAGGCTGTCGATGGCCTGCCGCTTGCTGCGATACATGCCGTACAACTGCGACAACTGCTGTGCATCGTGCGACTCACCGCGCACGAGGGTGAGCAAAGGCCGCGCATTCGCGTCGTCCGCCAGCCGCCAGGCACAGAGTTGACGTTCGCGGCGCAATTGCCGGTTCAGCAGAGGCTGCAAGTCTTTGACCAGCCGGGCCTCCAACAACAGCGCGCCAAACTCGCCCGCGGTCTGGCGCCATTCCACACGCCGCACTTCCTGCGCAATGCGCATTTCGCGCGCGTCTCGGTGATCGGCCTGAAAGTGCGACAGCACCCGCTCGCGCAGCCGCACGCTCTTGCCGATATAGAGCGGAATCTCGCCTTCGCCATAAAACAGATAGACGCCCGGGCTCGCCGGAATGTCGTCCAGCGGCGTCTCCAGTTGCGGCGGCACGCTGGCACTGCCGCGCAGCAACTCCTGGGCGGCAGCCTGCACCGCAGGCGCGCCGAGTTCCGCCGTGGCGATGCCGAGCCAGGCGTGCAGCAACTCCACATCGCCCATGGCACGGTGCCGCGCCGTGGTGTGCAGACCGTGGCGGCGCATGATGGCGTCCAGCCCATGCCCGCGCGCCTGCGGGTAGAGCTTGCGCGACAGGCGCACGGTGCACAGCGTTTTGATCCGCAAATCCACGCCCTCACGCGCCGCGGCCTGCTTCAGAAAGCCATGATCGAAGCGCACGTTGTGTGCCACCAGCACAGCGCCGTCCAGCAGCGCGAGCAACTCGGGCAGCACCGCGCCAAAGGCGGGCGCGTCAGCCACCATGGAGTCGTCAATGCCGGTGAGCTGCTGAATAAACGGCGGGATGCGCTGGCCCGGGTTGACCAGCCGGTTCAACTTGGCGACAACCATCCCGTGTTCGACCCGCATCGCCGCCACCTCGGTGATGCGGTCGTGCACGGGATTGGAGCCGGTGGTTTCGAAGTCGAGCAGAACGTAGCAGGGCAGCATGACTGGAATTGTCCGCGAATCAGACATAAAAAAACCGCAGCCGAGGCTGCGGTTTTGTGGGAAGAGGCGAGCTCAGTATTTCCAGCCCACCGAGACGCCCAGGGTGTTCTGGGACATGCTCAGGTCTTCGGTACCGCCCGGGCCATAGGGCGGCGGCGCCAGCTTGCCGGTCACATCGCTCTTGAATGCGTGGATGTAGTCGGCCGAGATTTCCATATTTTTGCTGACGGCGTAGGTCATGCCCAGGGTCAGGTGATCCTTGATGACGCCCGGGGCGATGGTGTTGAAGAACACGTTTTCCGAGGTGACCGGGTTGTCGCTATGGTTCCAACCGGCGCGCACCGTCAACGCCTCATCAATCGCGTAGGCAACGCCCAGCTTGACCACGGTAATGTCTTTCCAGCCGAATCCGGGGCCGTTTGGCGCACCCAGCGGGTTTTGCAGGAAGGTCGTCGAGGTATTGCCGATGGCGCTCACACCGCTGTAGAGAATGCGTTCCACATCGCCCGCCACGGTCAACTGGCCCGTGGGCTTCCAAGCAAAGCCGATGCCGTAATTGGCCGGAATGTCAAAGCTGCCATGGTCAGCAAACAGACCGCTGTATTTGCTGAATTTGCTCATATGCGTCTTGGGCTGATAGGTGGCACCGAGCGAGAACCCAGGCGCGATTTCACCGATCCAGCCAATCCGCACACCGACGCCGTTCGAAGAATCATGCCCGTTGTCGCTCAGATTCGAAGACGACAGTGATGCTTGGGAGAAGGCTCCAAGGCCATTCGCGCGGAAAGTCTGGCGCACGAGGTTCACCGCCACGCCGATGGTTTGCGTCGGCGTCACGCGCCAGGCAAAGCTCGGCGAAATGAACATCTGCTGCAGATCGACCCCCGCGCCGTTGGCCAGCCCGGTCATGGAGCCGCCGATATTGCTATAGCCCGAGTTCATGCCACCGTTGCCATACAAACTGATGCCCGCCGACATGGTCGGGTTGATCATGTAGTTGGCACCGATTTCCGGGATGATGAAATTCTGCTGGTCATTGCCGCTGTAGGTCGTACCGTTGATCTTGGCCTGACGGTCTGGACGGAACAGGCTGAGGCCGCCGTCCACGCGGTTGCCGATCAGGGCCATGCCGGCCGGGTTGGTGGCGGCAGCCAGCGCATCTTGCGGCAGGGCGATGCCCACACCGCCCATGCCGTTGGCCTTCACGCTAAAGCCGGGCTGGAAGTAGCCGTCGGTCGCGTTGGCGGCGGGAACGGCGATGCCAGCGACAGCCAGCGCGAGTGCCAGTTTTTTGAATTGCATTGTTTTGTCTCCTGCCGGGCGAGCAACCCGGCCTCCATCGGTGGTTGAGAGCGCCGCAGCATCACGGCGATGACTCGAAATACTGAATTGAGTATTTGAGGCTGAAGCGATGGTAGGAGAGCGGGCGCATACACCACATTGTGTTTAGTGTTGATTGCGCAACAGTGTGAATTGTTGTAGCGGTTTGAACAAACACACCGCAAAAATACTATGCACAGTATTTTTTGCGGGCTACTGCAAGAGGGTGCAAGCGGGTGTTTCAACAGCCCATTGGCATTCAGGCCGTGGGCGGCACATAACCTTGCGGCATTTCGGCGCCATCGCCAAAGAAGTATTTTTCCATCTGCCGCGCCAGGTATTGGCGGGCGCGGGCGTCGGCGAGGTTGAGGCGGTTTTCATTGACCAGCATGGTCTGGTGCTTGAGCCAGGCCTGCCAGGCTTCCTTGGAGACGCTGTTGTAAATCCGCGCGCCGAGTTCGCCGGGGTAGGGGGCGAAATCGAGGCCTTCGGCTTCACGGCCGAGTTTGATGCAATGGACCATGCGTGTCATGGGTGTGTCCTCTGGGGGGTGTGGCGAAAGGGGAAAGGAGGCAGCGCCTTGGGGGGGGCCGCCAGTGTTCAGGTGAGATGTTTGACCAGCACGCGCGAGCGCCGCTGGTCGTCGTAGCGCAGGCGGCGTTCTGGCGGGAGCCATTCGCGTTCCACCAGGACGAACCCGCGCTTGAGGAACCAGTGCATGGTGCGGGTGGTGAGCACGAAAATGCTGTGCAGACCTTGCGCCCGGGCGCGTTGCTCGACGTGTTTGAGAATGCGTTCGCCGTCTCCCTGGCCTTGCGCGGAGGGATGGACGGTGAGCGCGGCCATTTCACCAGTTTTCTCTGACGGGTAGGGGTAGAGCGCGGCGCAGCCGAAGATGATGCCGTCGTGCTCCAGCACGGTGTAGTTGGTGATGTCGCGCTCGATCTCGGTGCGGCTGCGCTTGACCAGCACGCCTTGCTCTTCCAGCGGTTCGATGAGCTGCAAGATGCCGCCCACGTCGTCCGCCGCGGCCTGGCGCAGGTGTTCGAGGTGCTCGTCGGCAATCATGGTGCCCACGCCGTCGTGGGTGAAGAGTTCGAGCAGCAACGAGCCGTCGAGCGAAAAGGGCACGATGTGCGCGCGCGCCACGCCGCCGCGCACCGCGCGCACGGCGTGGCGCAGGTAAAACGCGGTGTCGGTGGGTTGCTGCGGGTCGGGCAGGCGCGAGAGCAACTGTTCGGCCTGCGCCACGGTGAGTTCAGGGATGAGGTTGTGCGCGTCGTCGATCACGCCGTCGACCTCGGTGATGAGCAGCAGTTTTTCCGCCTTGATCGCCGCGCCCACGCTGCTGGCCACGTCTTCCATGCTGAGGTTGAAGGCTTCGCCCGTGGGGGAGTAGCCGAAGGGCGACATGAGGACCACCGCGCCATATTCCAGCGCGCGCTGAATGGTGGGTGCATCGACCTTGCGCACCAGACCGGTGTGCTGGAAGTCGAGGCCGTCGATCACGCCCACGGGGCGGGCGATGATGAAATTGCCGGAGACCACCCGCACCGTGGCGCCGGCCATCGGCGTGTTGGGCAGGCCTTGCGAAAACGTCGCCTCGATCTCGAAGCGCAACTGGCCTGCTGCTTCCTGCGCGGCGTCAAGCGCCACTTCGTCGGTCACGCGCATGCCGTGCGAGTAGCGCGAGCCCACGCCCTTTTCGCGCAGCTGCGCCTCGACCTGCGGGCGGAAGCCGTGCACGAGCACGATGCGCACGCCCATGGCGGTCAACAGGGCGACATCCTGCACCAGGGCGTTGAGTCGTCCGGCGGCGATCAGCTCGCCGGCGATGGCGACCACAAAGGTCTTGCCGCGGTGCGCGTGGATGTAGGGCGCGACCGAGCGCAGCCAACCGACGAATTGTTCTTGCTGGGCAATCATGCCGTGATTATCCGAAAATGCCGGGTTGCTTCCGATTTTGTTGTCTTCCATGCCCGAACAGACTGTTTCCCGCACGCCTCGCCCGCCCCGCCCGCCACGGCCCGCCGCTTCGCGCGCGCCTGTGGTTGCCACGCCAGTGGGCGCGGTGCGCTTCCCGGAGGAGCTGCCGGTCTCGATGCGGCGCGAGGACATTGCGCGGGTGCTGCGGGCGCATCAGGTGGTCATCGTCTGCGGCGAAACCGGCTCGGGCAAGACCACGCAATTGCCGAAGATCGCGCTGTCCGTCGGGCGCGGCCTGGGCGCTGGCGGCAAGGGGCTGATCGGCCACACGCAGCCGCGCAGACTCGCGGCGGTGAGCATCGCCCGCCGCATTGCGCAGGAGCTGGGCAGCGAACTGGGCGTGCACGCCGGTTACAAGGTGCGCTTCAACGACCGGCTGCAGCCGGGGGCGTCCATCAAGCTGATGACCGACGGCATTCTGCTGGCCGAAACGCAGGGCGACCCGCTGCTGCGCGCCTACGACACCCTCATCATCGACGAGGCGCACGAGCGCAGCCTGAATATCGACGTGCTGCTGGGCTATCTCAAACAGTTGTTGCCCCGCCGCCCGGATTTGAAGGTCATCGTGACATCGGCAACGATTGATGCCGACCGCTTTGCCCGGCACTTTGCTGATTCCTCGGGGCGACTGGCGCCAGTCATCGAAGTGTCGGGGCGGCTGTATCCGGTGGAGGTGCGCTGGCGGCCGTTCGGCATTGACAAGGGCGACGATCGCGATCAGTCCGCCGCCATCTGCGATGCGGTGGATGAACTGTGGCGCTTGGGTTCGGGCGACATTCTGGTGTTTCTGCCGGGCGAGCGCGAAATCCGCGAGACCGAGGCCGCGCTGCGTAAACACCATCTCGACACCGCGCGGCAGGCCGTGGAAATCCTGCCCTTGTATTCGCGGCTGTCACAGGCCGAGCAGGACCGGGTGTTTTCCACCGGCGGCGCGCGGCGCGTGGTGCTCGCCACCAATGTGGCCGAAACCTCGCTCACCGTGCCGGGCATCCGTTTTGTGATCGACGCCGGACAGGCGCGGGTGAAGCGCTACAGCTATCGCAACAAGGTGGAGATGCTGCAGGTCGAGCCCATCAGCCAGGCCGCGGCGCAGCAGCGCGCCGGGCGCTGCGGGCGGGTGGCCAACGGCGTGTGCATCCGGCTTTATGAAGAGGCTGATTTCATTGCGCGACCGCGCTTCACCCTGCCCGAAGTGCTGCGCTCCTCGCTTGCCGCGGTGATTTTGCGCATGAAGTCGCTCGGGCTGGACGCCATCGAGGACTTTCCCTTCATTGACGCGCCGCCAGGCAAGGCCATTGCCGACGGTTATCAGTTGCTCACCGAACTCGGCGCAGTCGATGAGCGCAACGCACTCACGCCGCTCGGGCAGGAACTCGCCCGCCTGCCGCTCGATCCGCGCATCGGTCGCATGATTCTGGAGGCGCGCAGCCGCGAGGCGCTCACCGAGGTGCTGATCATCGCCGCCGCGCTCTCGGTGCAAGACCCGCGCGAACGTCCTGCCGAAGCGCAGCAGGCGGCAGACGAGGCGCATCGCCAGTTTGCCGATGAGCGCTCGGAATTTCTTGGCTGGCTCAAGCTGTGGGCGCATTACGGCGCGGCGGTCGAGCACAAAAAATCGCACCGCAAGCTGTGGACCGAACTGCGCGGCCAATTCCTGTCGCCGCTGCGTCTGCGCGAGTGGCACGACGTGCACAGCCAGCTCCACACCCTGGTGGCCGAACACGGCTGGCGGCTCAACACGGCACCGGCGACCTACGAGCAGATTCATTGCGCGCTGCTCGCGGGCTTGCTGGGCAATGTGGGCTACAGGGGCGATGACGATCCGCAATATCTTGGGGCAAGAGGCATCCGCTTCGCCATTCATCCGTCATCGCCCCTGGGCCGCAAGGCCGGCCGCTGGATCATGGCGGCCGAGCTGGTGGAAACCACCCGGCTGTATGCCCGCGGCGTGGCCCGCATCGAGCCGCAATGGCTGGAAAAGGTCGGCGCGCACCTGCTCAAGACCAGCCTGCTCGATCCGCATTGGGAAAAGCGTCCGGCGCAGGTGACGGCGTTTGAGCGCGCCACGCTGTACGGCCTGGTGGTCTATAACCAGCGGCGCGTGGACTTTGGGCGCTTCGATGCCGTGCAGGCCCGCGAGATCTTCATCCGTCAGGCGCTGGTGGAGGGCGAATGGGACTGCTGCTGGCCTTTTTTCAGCCACAACCGTGCGCTGATCAACGACATCGAACATCTGGAGCACAAGGCCAGACGCCTCGATGTGCTGGTGGATGACGAACTGATCTACGCCTTCTACGACCAGCACCTTCCCACCGAAGTGTTTGGTGGCGCCAGCTTCGACCGCTGGTACCGCGACGCCGCGCGCGCCGCGCCGCAACTCCTTTTTCTGCAGCGTGACGAACTGATGCGCCATGAAGCGGCGGGCATCACCACCGAGGCGTTTCCCGGTCGGCTCAAGCTCGGCGCGCTGGAACTGCAGCTCGACTACACCTTCGACCCCGGTGGCGCGCGCGATGGCGTCACCGTGCTCGCGCCGCTGGCGGCGCTCAATCAGATCCCGGCCCAGAGGCTGCAATGGCTGGTGCCCGGCCTGCTCAAGGAAAAGACGCTGGCGCTGCTCAAAAGTTTGCCGCAACGCCCACGCGCACGGCTGGTGCCCTTGCCGCAAACCGCCGAGCAATTCGCGCAGCAACTCTCCGCCGCCGAGCGTTTCGGCCAGGGCGACCTGCTCGATGCCCTGCGCGAGCTGGTGCGCGAGCACACCGGCCTGGCGCTGCAGCGCACGGACTTCAAGCTGGAAACTTTGGGGCCGCACCTGTTCTTCAATGTGCAGGTCATGGATGCCCACGGGCGGCGTCTCGACACCGGCCGTGACATCGACAAGCTGCGCGCCGATCACGGCCAGGCCTCGCGCAGCGCGTTTGCCGAGCTTGCCAAGCTGCGCACCGCGCTGCCGCAGCGCGATGCGCAGGCGCAAGCGCCCAACCCAGTCGCAAGCGCGCAGGCCGCCGTGTCGAAATCTGCCGCAGCGGCGCCGAACAGCCCGGCAAACGGCGCACTCCAGGGTCTGACCGACTGGAGCTTCGATGCCCTGCCGGAATTGCTCGAACTGCGCCGTGGCGCGCACACCCTGATTGGCTTTCCCGCCTTGGTGGACAAGGGCGGCACGGTGGACGTTGAAGTGTTCGACACCGCCGAGGAAGCCGCCCGGCTGCACCGCGGCGGCCTGCGGCGGCTGTTTGCCCTGCAGCTGCGCGACCAGATCAAGCATGCGGAAAAAAGTCTGCCCGGCTTTCAGCAGGCGGCGATGCTGTTCATGGCGCTGGGGACGGCCGATGTGCTGCGCACGCAGATCATCGACGCCGCGCTGGACCGTGCGTTTTTGGCCGAACCCTGGCCTGCGGACAAGGCTGCTTTCGCCCAGCGTCTGACCGAAGGCAAGCCGCGGTTTCAGCTGCTTGCGGCGGAGGTGGCGCGGCTTGCCGGGCAGATTCTGGAGGCGCACGCGCAGGTGCAAAAGAAGCTTGCCGGGCTCAAGAATCAGCCCGTACTGCTGGCGGATGTTCGCGCGCAACTGCAGGCGTTGTTGCCGACGCAATTCATCGCGCAAACGCCTTCGGCACAAATCGGCCATGTTCCGCGCTATCTGCAGGCCATTGAACGGCGGCTCGACAAATTCCGCACCGACCCCGCGCGTGACGCCCAGCTCAGCGGCCAGCTTGCGCCCTGGCTGACACGCTGGCAGCGCGAGGCGGCGCAGTATCGAGGCGCCTTGCCGCAGCGGCTGCAAGAGCTGCGCTGGTTGCTCGAAGAGCTGCGTGTGTCGCTGTTCGCACAGGAACTGCGCACGCCGATGCCGGTGTCGCTCAAGCGTCTGGAGAAAGTCTGGGCGCAGTGGGAAGGTTGAAGAGCGCCCCTGCGTTTCCTTGAGATTCAGGTGGATGCGGGAATACCCTGGGCGATAGATAGAAACTTCTTGATACATCTCAAGCCCATCGGCGTGCGCTGTTTCTACGATAGGCGGCATGTCAAGTTCCGGTCTTCCGTTGTCCGGCGTGTCCGCTGCTGCGCGCGCGCCAGCGCAGCCCGAGGCCGAGTCGGGCTGCTACCACTGCAGCCTGCCTCTGGGCGATGCACCGGTGCGCATGGAACTCGGTGGCCAGTGGCGTAGCTTTTGCTGCCAGGGCTGCGCGGCGGCGGCAGAAATCATTGTGCAGGGCGGTCTGTGCGCCTATTACGACCGCCGCACGGCGGGCGAGGGCGCGATTGCCGCACTACCGCCTGGTGAAATCGACCGTCTGCATCAACAGTGGATGGCGCTGGCCGATCCCGCGTTTCTCACCGCCTACGCCACCGCCTTGGGCGACGACAAGTGGAGCACCCAGATCGCGGTGGACGGCATTCACTGCGGTGCCTGCGTCTGGCTGATCGAGCAGCGGCTGCGCGTCATTCCGGGGGTGATTGCGGCCACCGTGAATTACTCCACACGCCGCGTCGCCCTGCAGTGGGACGCCAGAACCGTGCAATTACCCCAGGTGTTTCAGGCCTTGGCCGAGGTGGGTTATCGACCGTTGCCCAACGCCCGCCACCAAAGCGAACTCAACCACCGCCGCGCGCGGCGCCTGGCCGTTTTGCGCACCCTGGTGGCCTGGCTGGCGATGATGCAGGTGATGATGTTTGCGTGGCCCGGCTATATCGACCCGGATGGCCTCAACGTCGCTGAGCAGGGCATTTTTCAGTGGGGCAGTCTGGCGCTGACCCTGCCCGCGCTGCTGTTTTCCGGCTGGCCTTTCCTGATGGGCGCGCTGCGCGATGTGCGCAATCGTCGGCTGGGCATGGACGTGCCCGTCACCCTGGGCCTGTGGAGCGCCTTTGCCGCCAGTGTGTGGAGCGTGTCACACGGCGAAAGCCATGTGTATTTCGATTCGGTGGTGATGTTCCTCGCGCTGCTGCTCACCGCGCGGCTCATCGAGGATGGTCTGCGCCAGCGCAGCCTGAACGCCGCAGAAGAGCTGATGGAGCAGTTGCCCGCCGCCGTGCGGGTGCGGTCGGGCGCGGAGCAAGACTGGCGCAGCGTGGCCATCACGCAGGTGCGCGTGGGCGACGAGGTGGAGCTGCCCAGCGGCAGCGCCGCCGCTGTGGACGGTGTGGTGATCGCGGGCCGCTCGCAGGTGGACGAAGCGCTGCTGACCGGGGAGAGTCGCGCAGTCCACAAGCAGGTCGGCGACGCCGTTCTGGCGGGCAGCATGAACCGGCAATCACCGCTGGTGTTGCGCACCACGCAAACCGGCGCCGGCACGCGCATCGCGCAGATGGTCGAACTGATGCAGCATGCGCTGGCGAGCAAGCCGCGCTCGGCGCAACTGGCTGATATCGCCGCGCAGTGGTTCACGCTGGGCTTGCTGGTCGTGGCCGCGCTGACCGTGCTGCTGTGGTGGTGGCTCGATCCGGCGCGCATCGTTCCCACGCTGGTGGCGGTGCTGGTGGTGAGCTGCCCTTGCGCGCTGTCGCTGGCCGTGCCGGCGGCGCTGGCCGCCTCCACCGCGCAGCTCTCGCGCTACGGCGTGCTGCTGGCGCGTGGTCATGCGCTCGATCGGGCGCCCAAGGTCGATCTATGGCTGTTTGACAAGACCGGCACGTTGACAACCGCCGAACCTGTGGTGGCGCAGGTGCGGGTGCTCGATGCGACGTTCAGCCGGGAGCAGGTGCTGGCTCTGGCGCGTGCGATGGAGCAGGGCGTGCAGCATCCCTTGGCGCGCGCCTTTGCGGCTTGCGCTGCCGATGGCGATGCGGCCGAATCCGTCCAGGAACTGCACGCCGTGCCGCATGGCGGCATGCAGGCGCAGTGGCAAGGACAGACGCTGCGCCTGGGCAATATGGCATTTTCCGGCGTGGCCGAGGCGGCGGCACCGGAACGCAGCGACATTCCCCTGACCCGCCTTGGACTGAGTCTCGATGGCCGTTCCCTGGCCGTTTTCGATATTGCCGAAACCCTGCGCCCCGGTGCGCTGGAAGCCCTGCAGGCTTTGCGGCACGGCGGGGCCGAGGTGGCTGTGCTGTCTGGAGATGCGCCGCGCACGGTGCAGGCCTGGGCAGAGCGGCTTGGCGTGGCGCACGCCGAAGGCGGGCTGAGCCCGGAAGACAAGCTTGAGCGCGTGCGGCAGTTGCGTGCGCAGGGCAAGGTGGTGGCGATGGTGGGCGACGGAGTGAATGACGCCCCGGTGCTTGCCGCGGCCGACCTGTCGGTGAGTTTCGCCGGCGCTGCGCCCATTGCACGCGCCGGGGCAGATGTCATCCTGCACCATCCCGACATGCGGGCGCTGCCACGGCTGGTGGCCACAGGGCGCCGCACCGTGGGGGTGATGCGGCAAAACCTGATCTGGGCCGTGGTCTACAACGTCCTGGCCATTCCTCTGGCCGTGGCGGGTTACATCACGCCGGTCTGGGCCGCAGTGGGGATGAGTGCGTCCTCGCTGCTGGTGGTGCTCAACGCGGCCCGGCTGGCGCGGCGCTGAGATGGAAGGCTCGCTGCTCATTCTCATCCCCATCAGCGTGGTGCTGGTGCTGCTGATCGTTGGGGTGCTGTGGTGGGCGGCACGCAGCGGCCAGTTCGACGATATGGAAGGCCCGGCCCACGCCATTCTGATGGATGACGACACGCCGAAACCCGAGGGGAATGCGGAGAAATCCGGGGACAAACCTGCCGCAGAACCCCGGCAATGATCCGGGGTTCTGCGGCAGGTTGTCGCATTGACACACGCACTCTCTCGGTGCTTACCCTTACCAATAGAAATGTGTTGATACATGTCAACTTCATGTGTCTATAAGTAAATGACGATGCTCTACATTACGTTTCGTTTCTTTTTTATCAACAGGTGGAGCAGATGAGCGATCTGACGCTTAAACAAACTTACAACTATGCGCTGGTGCGCAAATTCACGGTCATGACCCTGGTTTGGGCCGTGGTGGGCATGCTGGTCGGTGTGTTCATCGCGGTGCAACTGGTCCTGCCCGACATGACCTATGGCGTGGAATGGCTGAGCTGGGGGCGTTTGCGTCCGCTGCACACCAATGCGGTGATTTTCGGCTTTGGCGGCACCGCGCTGTTCGCCACCTCGTATTACATCGTGCAGCGCACCTGTCAGGTGCCACTGTTCGCGCCCAAGCTGGCCGAGTTCACTTTCTGGGGCTGGACGGCGGTGATCGTGCTGTGCGCCATCACCTATCCGCTGGGCATCACCAGCGGCAAGGAATACGCCGAACAGGAATGGCCGATCAGCCTGCTCATCGTCGTGACCTGGGTGGCCTATGCCATCGTGTTCTTCGGCACGGTGTTCAAGCGCAAGACCGCGCACATTTACGTGGCCAACTGGTTCTTCGGCGCCTACATCATCACCATCGCCTTGCTCTACATCGTCAACAACATCAAGCTCCCCATCAGTCTGCTGTCGTGGAAGAGTTACTCGGTGTATGGCGGCGCGCAGGACGCGATGATCCAGTGGTGGTACGGCCACAATGCCGTGGGTTTCTTCCTCACCACTTCCTTCCTGGGCATGATGTATTACTTCATTCCCAAGCAGGCCGAGCGCCCGGTCTATTCCTACCGCCTGTCCATCGTCCACTTCTGGGCGCTGATCTTCACCTATATGTGGGCGGGCCCGCACCATCTGCTCTACACCGCGCTGCCCGACTGGACGCAATCGCTGGGCATGGTGTTCTCGCTCATCCTGCTGGCACCGAGCTGGGGCGGCATGATCAACGGCATGATGACTCTGTCGGGGGCCTGGTACAAGCTGCGTGAAGATCCCATTCTGAAGTTCCTCATCACCGCGCTGTCGTTCTACGGCATGTCCACCTTTGAAGGGCCGATGCTGTCTGTCAAGACGGTGAGCGCGCTGGGGCACTACACCGACTGGATCATCGGCCATGTGCATTCGGGCGCCATGGGCTGGGTCGGCATGATCACCATGGGCAGCCTCTACTACCTCATTCCGCGGCTCTGGGGGCAAACTCAGATGTGGAGCAAAAAGCTCATCGAAGTCCACTTCTGGACGGCGACCATCGGCGTGGTGTTGTATATCGCCTCGCTGTGGGTGGCCGGCGTGACTGAAGGCCTGATGTGGCGCGCCATGCAGGCGGACGGATCGCTGACCTACAGCTTCATCGAGAGCATCAAGGCGGTCATTCCCCTGTACGTCATTCGTGCAATCGGGGGCTCGATCTATCTCTTCGGCATGTGCCTGATGGTCTACAACGCCTGGAGAACCATCCGCCAGGGCCAGCCCATCGACGCCCCGGTGCCTGCACTGAGCCACGCCCACGCCTGATTACTACACGGAGACATTCATGGCTTCTTTCAGTCACGAGACCATCGAGAAAAATGTTGGTCTGATGATCGTGCTGGTGGCAATCGTTGTCAGCATTGCCGGGCTGGTTCAGCTCGTGCCGCTGTTTTTCGACAAGAGCACCACCCAGCCCATTCCCGGCGTCAAGCCCTACACCGCATTGCAGCTTGAGGGCCGCGATGTGTATCTGGCCGAGGGCTGCTATCTCTGCCACTCGCAGATGATCCGGCCGCTGCGCGCCGAGGTCGAGCGCTATGGCCACTACTCGGTGGCGGGTGAGTCGGTCTACGACCATCCGTTCCAGTGGGGCAGCAAGCGCACCGGGCCGGACCTGGCCCGTGTCGGCGGCAAGTACTCCGACGAGTGGCAGAGCCTGCACCTGCGCCAGCCACGCGACCTGGTGCCGGAAAGCATCATGCCGGCCTACACCTGGCTGCAGCATCAGCCGGCTGAAGCCGGTCAGATTCAGGCGAAGATGCGCGCCATGCGCACCCTGGGCGTGCCGTATACCGAGGCCGAGATTGCTGCGGCCCCGCAAGAACTCGAAGGCAAGACCAAGGAAGACGCGCTGATCGCCTATCTGCAAGGACTGGGCACCGCGCTGAGCAACTACAAGTCCAAGGCCAACTACATCAACTATTGAGGAGGCGTCATGTCCTTTGGCTCGATCGTTCTGATTCTCTCCATGGTGGTCTTCGCCGGCATCGTGTGGTGGGCGTTCTCCCCGCGTTTCAAGAAGACACATGAAAAGGACGGAATGATCCCCTTCCTTGATTCCAAAAATCATCCACCCGAATCGTTCGATCAGGGTGATGAGTCCAAGACATCCGACAAGACCAAATCATGAACCAGTTCTATTCCCCCGGGTGGGCCTTCTGGATCGGAGGCGTCACCATTGTGTCCATCATCGCCTTGTTTTTCTTTTTGCGCGGCACGGCCAGACAGACCGTGTTTCGCGACAAGGCGGGCAATCCCATCGCGACAACCGGCCACGTCTGGGACGGTGATCTGCAGGAGTTCAACAATCCCTTGCCGCGCTGGTGGATGGGCTTGTTCGTCCTGACACTGGTCTTCGGCGTCATCTATCTGGCGCTCTATGGCGGTCTGGCGTTCTACAAAGGCTATCTTGGGTTTTCCAGCGACAAGATGTACCAGCAGGAGTCAGCCGCGTTCGACGCGCGCATCGAACCCCTGTACGCCGCGTACATGAAAACGCCGATTCCCGAATTGGCCACCAACCCCACGGCCATGGCCACCGGACAGCGCATGTTCCTGACTTACTGCTCGCAGTGCCACGGCTCCGATGCGGGGGGCACCAAGGGCTTTCCCAACCTCACCATCCATAACGCGAATGCCTGGCTGTATGGCAACAGTCCCGACGTGCTGGTGGATACCATCACCAACGGCCGTCTGGGCATGATGCCCCCGATGGCTGCGGCGATCGGGGGTGAACCTGGCGTGCTTGCCGTGGCCAACTATGTGCGCAGCCTCAGTGGCATGAACCACGACGCCAAGCTGGCGGCTCAGGGCAAGCCCTTGTTCGCCACGGCCTGCGCGGCCTGCCACGCCGCGGACGGCACCGGCAACAAGGCGCTGGGCGCGCCAGATCTGGCCGACCCGAAACGCCAATGGCTGTTTGGCTCCAGCATCGAAACCATTTCGCACACCATCGAGAAGGGCCGTGCCGGACAGATGCCGGCGCAGAAAGACTTTCTTTCGCCCGAGAAAATTCACCTGTTGGCCGCCTATGTCTACAGCATCAGCCATGGGGCGGAAGCAGGCAAATAGGCCGCCGCCATTTTCTGACTGACTCTTGTCAGCCCGGAGCCGGGGTGCACGCTGTGCGCCCCGATTCCGCTTGAATCACCCCCTGTAATTTTGAGCCAAGACCGCGCAATGAACGCCAAGGCACCAGAGCCCAACGAAGACGACATCTCATCCTCTGAAGAGTGGCTTTACGAGATTCGCAAAAAAATCTATTCCCGTTCGGTGACGGGCTGGTTCAACAACTGGCGCGTGTTCATGGTGGTGTTTACCCAGGCGCTGTTTTACGGGCTGCCCTGGTTGCGGTGGGACGGCAGGCAAGCGGTGCTGCTCGATCTGTCCACCCGGAAGTTCTATTTTTTCGGCATGATTTTGTGGCCGCAGGACGTGATTTTTCTCGCCTTGCTGCTGATTATTTCTGCCTACGGCCTGTTTCTGTTCACGGCCATTGCAGGGCGGTTGTTCTGCGGCTACGCCTGTCCGCAAACCGTGTATACCGAAATTTTCATGTGGATCGAGCGCAAGGTTGAGGGGGACCGCCTGGCGCGCATCCGCCTGGACGGCGCCGACTGGAACGCCAAAAAAATCAGTAAAAAAACCCTCAAACACGGTTTGTGGATTGCAGTGGCCTTGTGGACGGGCTTTACCTTCGTGGGCTATTTCACCCCGATTCTGTCGCTGGCCGGGCAGGTCATCAGTGTCAGCCTGAGTCCGTGGCAGACTTTCTGGATTTTGTTCTACGGCTTTGCAACCTATGGCAATGCCGGATTCATGCGCGAGCAGGTGTGCAAGTACATGTGCCCCTATGCGCGCTTCCAGTCGGTCATGATCGACAAGGACACCTTGGTTGTCACCTACGACACCGAGCGTGGCGAGCCGCGCGGCAGGCGGGGCAAGCACGTCGATGCGCGCGCCGAAGGCAAAGGGGATTGCGTGGACTGCAGCATTTGCGTGCAGGTCTGCCCAACCGGCATCGACATCCGCGACGGCTTGCAATACATGTGCATCGGTTGCGGGGCCTGTGTGGACGCGTGCGACCAGGTCATGGACAAGGTGGGTTATCCGCGCGGCCTCATCCGCTATTCCAGCGAAAACGCGATGGCCAACAAATGGACCAAGCGCCAGCAGTGGGCGCACTTGTTCCGTCCACGAATCCTGATTTACACCACGCTCCTGCTGGTGATGGTGGGTCTGTTTGTCGGCGGTCTAGCCACGCGGGATCCGCTGAAAATGAACGTGATGCGCGATCGTGGTGTGCTCTCGCGCGAGATTCCGGGCGGGCTGATCGAAAACATCTATCAGATCCAGTTGATGAACACCACGGAAAAAGCGCGGCAGATTCGTATCGAAGTCAAAGGACTGGAAGGCGTTGCCGTACATGATCGGAATGTCTACAACGTGCCGGCCTCGACCAACATCCTTGAGCCTCTGGAAGTGACCATCCCGGTCGACAATGCGAAAAAAGGCATCTACAAAATCGACATCCTCGCAACGTCCGAGGATGCAAAGCCGATTTCCGCCTCCAGCAAAACCACGTTCATCGTGCCTTGAGCGCACGCATTACAGGAGTCGTCATGCACACCACAGCCCCCCGCCCCTGGTACCGCGAGCCTTGGCCGTGGTTTCTGATGGCGCTTCCCTTGATTGTCGTGATCGCCAGTTTCTACACCATTTATCTGGCCGCCCGCGCCTCGGATAGTTTGGTGACTGACCACTATTACAAGAAGGGGCTCGCTGTCGGTGGCGATATTCAGCGCGAGCGGCATGCGCAGGCGCTGCATTTGACGGGGGTGATTTCGGTGGCCGCTGGGCGGATTGATCTGAAACTGAATCAGCCCATTGCACAAGACACCTTGCAACTGATGCTGCGCCACCCGCTGTCGAATCAGAAAGACGTGCAGATCGACTTGCATCGGAATGCGTCCGGGCTCTACAGCGCATTCTCGCCGCCGCTCGAAGCCGTGCGATACCGCGTCCATGTTGAAACGGCCGACTGGCGTCTGGCCGGCGTGTGGGTGCCAGGGACGATGTTGACGCTTGAGCCTGGCGTGTAGTCACAAAAAAGGCTCCATATGGAGCCTTTTTCTGGTGACCCCGATGCGGGGAATGTCGGGCTGTTTAACCCTGCGGCATCAGCAGTTCGCCAAGTGCTCGGCGGTCGGTAATGCGAATTTGGCGTTGCGCCACATGAATCAGTCCAGCCGAATGGAATTTGGACATCAGGCGACTCACCGTTTCCAATTTCAGTCCCAGGTAGCTGCCGATTTCTTCCCGGCTCATGCGCAACACAAACTCATCGGGCGACAGCCCGCGCGCCTTGAAACGCTCGGACAAATCAAGCAGAAAGCGGGCGAGCCGTTCATCGGCGTGCATGCTGCCCAGGGAGAACTGGTCTTGCTGCGCACGGATGAGTTTATTGCCGACAATGCAGTGCAGCTGGTGTTGCAGCGCAGGCAGGTCGCGGGTAGTGGTTTCCAGGGCGCGCAGATCGATTTCGCAGGCTTCGCTGTCTTCCAGCGCCACGGTGTCGGTGAAGTAGGTATGCTGGCCCAGACCTTCCAGGCCCATCAGTTCGCCCGGAATATGGAATCCGACAATCTGTTCACGGCCATCCGGGCTGGTGACATACGACTTGAACGAGCCCGCGTGCACCGAATACACCTTGGTCATCGATTGACCGGAGCTGAACAGCACCTCGCCCTTTTGCACGCGGACGGTGGCTTGAATCACGTCGCGGATTCGCCCCATTTCCGACTGCTGCAGAGCAATCGGCAAGCAGAATTTGCTTTGAAAACACACATCGCAAGGATGGGGTTTTTCCATCTGCGTGGCCGTTGGTGTCGGGGTCGATTTCATAAATTGCGATGTCGGGATATTTGTTTCGATTGATGTTTGCAGAATACAGCAGAATGCGATGAATACAACCATTCCACTCACCTTGTTGTTGATGGGACTCACGGGCGGTCTGCACTGCGCAGCCATGTGTGGCGGCCTGGTTGTGGCGTCCGAGCGTGCCCAGTCCGTGCATGTGCTGCTTCCGGCGCGGCGGCTTTTCCTCAATCAGTTGCAATTACAGAGCGCAAGGGTGTTGTCTTACACCCTTCTGGGGGGAATCGCCGGGCTGATTGGCGCGGGAGTGTGGGCGGCAAGTGCGCGCCCGGTGCAACTGTCCTTGTTCACCCTGGGCAATCTGGTGTTGATCGCTGTCGGTCTGTGGATGGTGCTGCCACAGGTGTTGCCGCCGCGATGGCTGGCCTGGCAGCAGAAGTGGATTGGCGGCGGCTGGCTCGGGCGCGGCCTGACGCGGCTGACGCAGCCGCTACTGTCGCGGTTACTGCCGTTCAATACCGTTCCCAAGCGTCTGGGGGCTGGCTTGTTGTGGGGTTTGCTGCCATGCGGGCTGGTGTATTCGGCGCTGTCCCTGGCGTTTCTCAGTGCAACTGCCTGGGAGGGCGCTTTGGCAATGTTTGCCTTCGGCCTTGGAACGCTGCCGCATATGCTGTTCGCAGGCCACACGCTGCGCTGGGTGAGTCAGCGCACCAATCAGCGCTGGTTTCATATTGTGGCAGGGGGCATGCTGCTGCTGTTTGCCGCCTACGGTTTCTGGAAGTTGTTCAACGCCAGCGCCGAGTTGCCGATGGGCGGCTGCGCTTGAGGATCAGGCACGTCAGGTGATGTCGAAGGTGTGGATTTGGAAACGCCCGGCACGTTGGTCTGCGAAATAGCGCTTGAGGGTTTGCGCCACGCTGCGAAACGCAATCTGCTCCCAGGGAATGTCGGCCTCGTGGAACAGTTGCACGTCGAGGCTTTCTTCTCCAGCCAGCCACTGCGGCTGGGTGAGTTGGCCACGGTAAAAGAAATACACCTGATTGGCCGGCAGCACATTGATGACCGCATACAGGCCACTCAGCGCCACTTCCGCGCCAGCCTCTTCGCGGGTTTCGCGCAGTGCGCCGCTCTCCGTGCTTTCGCCAATTTCCATGAATCCGGCGGGCAAAGTCCATAGGCCATAGCGCGGCTCGATGGCGCGCTTGCACAGCAAGACCTGCTGCTCCCACACGGGAATGGTGCCAACGATATTGCGCGGATTTTCATACTGAATATGGCCGCAGGCGGGGCACACGGCGCGTGGGCGGGAGTCGCCTTCGGGCACACGGTAGGTGACGGCGGTGCCGCAGGCGGTGCAATGGCGGATGGGTGGGGTCTGCATGAGCGGGGGTGGCATGGCGGATGCATCAGCTTATTGCGAAACGCCACAGTTTGGAATCTTGGCTTGTCTTTGTGCGAATCTGCTTCAGACCGAGATGCCCGTAAAAGGTTTGACCTCGGTGAGCACGAAGCTCGATTTCACGTCTTCCACGCTTTCGTTTTTCAGCAGCGTTTCGAGCACGAAGCGGGCGTAGTGCTCCATGTCTTGGACATGCACCCGCAGCAGGTAGTCCATTTCGCCGGTCATGGCCAGGCATTCCACCACCTCGGGCCAGCCTTGCACGGCTGCGCGGAACACGTCTTGTGGCGCGTGCTGGCTGCTGGGGCGGTGCTTTTCCAGACGCACGCTGAGCAGCGCGCTCAGCCCCAGGCCGAGGCCGCGGGGGTTGACGACGGCACGGTAGCCGCCGATGACGCCGATCTGTTCGAGCCGCCGGATGCGCCGCTGGACTGCCGAGGCGGAGAGGCCGATCTGCTCTGCGAGTTTTTCCTGCGTGAGGCGCGCATCTTGTTGCAGCAGCGCAAGCAGTTTGCGGTCGATGCGGTCCAGGGTTTCCGGCGTGGGTTTGCGCATGGTGGCTGCCTTTACAGGTCGGTGCGCAGGGTCCATAACTCGGGAAACAGCACGGTGTCGAGCATTTTGCGCAGATAGGGTACGCCGCCGGTGCCGCCGGTGCCACGTTTGAAACCGATGACGCGCTCCACCGTGGTGACATGGCGAAATCGCCAGAGCCTGAACGCATCTTCGAGATCGACGAGTTCCTCGCCGAGTTGATACAGATCCCAGTGCTGCTCCGGCGCGCGGTACACCGTCAGCCAGGCGCGTTCCACGCTTTCGCTGGCGGCATAGGGCTGCGTCCAGTCCCGTTCGAGGCTGTCCGGCGCAATGGGCAGACCACGCCGGGCAAGCAGGCGCAGCGCCTCGTCGTACAGGCTGGGCGCGCGCCAGGCGGCCTCGACCGTGGCGAGTTGCTCGGGGCGGTGCGCGTGGGGGCGCAGCATGGCGGCGTTTTTGTTGCCCAGCAGGAATTCGGTGCAGCGGTACTGCCAGCTCTGGAATCCACTGGAGGACGCGAGGTAAGGACGCAGCGCGGTGTATTCGCTCGGTGTCATGGTGGCGAGCACGTCCCAGGCGTGAACCAGTTGCTCCAGGATGCGCGAAACGCGCGACAGCATCTTGAACGCGGGCTGCAGCGCGTCGGCGCGGAGGTTGTCGAGCGCGGCATGGAGTTCATGCAGCATCAGCTTCATCCAGAGTTCGCTGGTCTGATGCTGGATGATGAACAGCAGTTCGTTGTGCGTGGGCGAAAGCGGGTGCTGCGCGCCCAGCAGTGCATCCAGATGCAGGTAATCGCCGTAGCTCATCGACTGCGAGAAGTCGAGTTGTGCGCCTTCTTCGCGGACGATCTCCTCGCCCCTGGCTTCGGGTCGTGCTGTGTTCAAGTGACGGCTCCTTTGCGGGCAAAGCGCGCATCGCGCCAGATGCCGCTGTCCAGAATGTTGCGCAGTGTTTGAGCGGCGTCGAACACGTCGACATGGCGCAGGTACAGCGGCGTGAAGCCGAAGCGCAGCAGATCGGCGTCGCCGTGGGTCTGGTCGCCCGCGCGGAAGTCGCCGATCACGCCGCGCGCGATCATGGCCTGCATGACGGCATAGCCGTCGCCGTCGAAGGTCAGCGAAACCTGGCTGCCGCGCTGGCTGGCATCGCGTGGGCTTGCAACGGTGACGGGGTGCGCGCTGAGTTGCTCCTGAACGAGACGGATGAACAGTTCGCTCAGGGCCACGGATTTGCGCCGCAGCGCCTGCATGCCGCCCAGCGGTTCGGCAGCCAGCACGGTGTCCACGCCGCATTCCAGCGCGGCCAGGCTGAGCAGGGTGGGCGTGCCGCAGAGATAACGCGCGATGCCGGGGGCGGGTTGGTAGTCGGGGGTGAAAACGAAGGGTGCCGCATGGCCGTGCCAGCCGGAAAGCGGTTGCTGCACCCGGTTGACATGGCGCGCATGCACCCAGACGAAGGCGGGCGCGCCCGGGCCGCCATTGAGGTATTTGTAGCCGCAGCCGATGGCGAAGTCGGCGTGCGCGGCGTTGAGATCGACCGGCACCGCGCCGGCGGAATGCGCCAGATCCCAGACGGTCAGCGCGCCCGCCGCGTGTGCGGCGGCGGTGATCGCGGCCATATCTTGCAGCGCGCCGCTGCGGTAGTTCACCTGCGTGAGCAGGAGCACGGCGACGTCGTCGCGCAGGCGGTTGGCGGCCTGGCCCTGTTCCACCAGTTCAAGCTGCATGCCATGCTGCGCGGCAAGCGACTGGGCCATGTAGAGATCGGTCGGGAAATTTTCTCGTTCCGAGACGATGACGCGGCGCTGCGGCGCGTGCTCCCGGGCGATGGCCAGCGCGGCGCTAAGCACTTTGTAGAGGTTGATGGAGGTGGAATCGGCGACCACCAGTTCACCCGGCGCGGCGCCCACGAGGCGGGCGATTTTGTTGCCCACCCGCCGGGGCAGATCCATCCAGCCCGCCGTGTTCCAGCTGCGGATCAGCCCCTGTCCCCATTCTTCGGTGACGACGGCCTGCACCCGCGCCGCTGTGGACCGGGGCAGGGCGCCCAGGGAGTTGCCGTCGAGGTAGATCATGTCGGCGGGCAGGGTGAACTGCTCGCGCAGCGGGGCAAGGGGGTCGTCGGCGTCGAGCGCGAGGCAGTGTGAGCGTTGCATTGTGGACATGGGCAGATCAATCAAGTGGAGAGTGCGCGCAGGACGGCGCGCACCGGGGAGGCGCAGGCGCCTTGCAGTTTGAGGGGCAGGGCGATCAGTTCGTAATCGCCTTCGGGGACATCGTCGAGCACCAGGTTTTCGAGGACGCGCAGATTGTGTCGCCGCAGTCCGGCATGGCTGTCGAGGGTTTTGCTGGAAGCGGGATCGACCGAGGGCGTGTCCAGGCCGATGAGGGTCACGCCGCGCGCGGCCAGCCAGTCCACGGTGGCCGGTGCGAAGGCGGCGAACTGCTCCGACCAAGCCGTGAGGGCCTGGCGGCGGGTGCGCACCAGGATGCGCTGCGGCAGGTTGACGGTGGCGTGTTGCAGGTGGTGAATGTCGATCAGCGCGCCGCAGTCGATGGCGTGGATCACGCGGCACGGCCCCAGATAGGGTGCGAGATCCACTGCATCGATGCTCGCGCCGTCGTTCGCGTAGTGCAGCGGCGCATCCGCATGGGCGCCGACATGGGGCGACAGGTGCACGGCACTGAGATTGACCGGGCATCCAGGCCCGAGGCGGGCCGTCCACTCCAGCGAATAGGGCAAATCGCCCGGAAACACTGGCGCGGTGGAGGAGACGGTTGGGGAGATGTCCCACACGCGGTGCATGGTCTGGCCTTCGTTCGGTTGGATAGGGGCTTGCAGATGTGTGCAGTTTATTGGATCGTAGTGCGCAATTCACGCAGGAATTTCCCGCAATGTGTCCAAATGACGCGAGTTTTGCTGAAACCCTGCGCGTGCGCTGGCCTACAGTTTGTGCAGTCCAAAAGCAGGAGACAGCCCCATGAATTCCCCCTCCACCTCGAACCCGATGGGCACCGATGGTTTCGAGTTCGTCGAATACGCCGCGCCAGACCCCGCCAAGCTCGGTGCGCTGTTTGCGCAGCTTGGCTTCAAGGCCATCGCCCGCCATCGCCACAAGAACGTGACCCTGTGGCGTCAGGGTGGCATCAACTTCATTGTCAACGCCGAGCCGGATTCGTTTGCCCAGCGTTTCGCCCGGCTGCATGGCCCGAGCATTTGCGCCATCGCCTTCCGTGTGCAGGATGCGAACGCCGCCTACAAGCGCGCGCTGGAACTGGGCGCCTGGGGCTTCGACAGCCGCAGTGGGCCGATGGAGCTGAACATCCCGGCGATCAAGGGCATCGGCGACAGCCTGATCTACTTCGTCGACCGCTGGCGCGGCAAGGACGGGCGCAACGGCGGGATTGGAGACATCTCGATCTACGACGTTGACTTCGAGCCTGTAGACGACGCCGCCGCCGAACACGCGGGCGCGGGCCTGACCACTATCGACCACCTCACCCACAACGTGCACCGCGGCCGCATGGGTGAGTGGGCGGATTTCTACACCCGGCTGTTCAACTTCCGCGAGATTCGCTACTTCGACATCGAAGGGCAGGTGACCGGGGTGAAGAGCAAAGCCATGACCAGTCCGTGCGGCAAGATCCGCATTCCCATCAACGAGGAAGGACAAGAGAAGGCCGGACAGATTCAGGAATACCTCGACCTCTATCACGGCGAGGGCATTCAGCACATCGCGCTGTCCACCGACGACATTTTCGCCACCGTCGAAGGCCTGCGCCGCGCCGGGGTGCAGTTTCTCGACACGCCTGACACCTACTATGAACTGCTCGACAGGCGCCTGCCCGGCCACGGCGAGAACCTGGAGCGCCTGCGCGCCAACCGCGTCCTGCTCGATGGTTCGATGCAGCCTGACAAGCGCCTCCTTCTGCAGATCTTCACCCAGACCGTGATTGGCCCGATCTTTTTCGAGATCATCCAGCGCAAGGGCGATCAGGGCTTCGGCGAAGGCAACTTCAAGGCGCTGTTCGAGAGCATCGAACTCGACCAGATGCGCCGCGGGGTGCTGGAGGGCGCTGCATAATCGATTTTCCTCATCCAACAACGACGGAGACGATCATGGGAAATCGCGTTCAGAACGCGCAACGGTTTGTGCAGCACACGGCGATGTTGCTGGCGGGCTGCTCTTTGGCGGCGGCGTCTGCATTTGCGGCGGAACCCACATCAACGCTCACGCAGGTGGAGACGAGCGGTGTGCTGAAGGTGTGCACGACGGGGGACTACCGGCCGTTCACCTATTTGCAGCCTGACGGGAGTTACGTCGGAATCGACATCGACGAGGCAAACTCGCTCGCCAATGCGTTGGGGGTCAAGGCAGAGTTTGTGAAGACCACCTGGCCGACCTTGATGAAAGACTTCACCGCGGGAAAGTGCGACATCGCCATGGGCGGCATCTCCGTGACTCTGGCGCGGCAAAAAGTGGCGGCTTACAGCGTGCACTACATGGTGGACGGCAAGACCCCGATCACGCGCTGCGCCGACGTTGAAAAGTATCAAACCATTCAGCAAATCGATCAGCCGGATGTGCGGGTGATCGTCAACCCGGGCGGTACGAATGAGAAGTTTGCCAAGGCGCATCTCAACAAAGCCAAGATCGAGGTCTATCCAGACAACAACACCATTTTTCAGCAGATCATCGACGGCAAGGCCGACGTGATGGTCACCGACGCCATCGAGACACGCCTGCAGCACAAGCTGCATCCGCAGTTGTGCTCCGTGCACCCTGACCATCCGTTCACCTACGGCGAAAAGGCCTATCTGCTGCCACGCGACGATCTGCCTTTTCAGAACTTCGTCAACCAGTGGTTGCACCTGCAAATCCGCTCGGGCGAATTTCAAAAAGTCGTTGATCGCTGGGTGGGGTAGATAAAGGAGCGAGTTCCATGTTGCCAAGCGCATTGAGCCTGGGCACTCCACTGGAGCGACAGGCGCCAGTCACCTACGGCGAAGCCAGCATCACCCCGCGGGGCGACTATGCCCATTGCGACGCGGACTACACCTGCGCGCAGCAGTGGGAGCGTTATACCAAGGCGGAGCATGCCTTGTTTGCGCGGCTTTATGCGCGGCAGATGGGCTTGCTGCCAGGGCGGGCTTGTGAGGAATTCATCCGGGCCTTGCCGCATCTGCAGGCGCAGAGCGGCATTCCGCGGTTTGACGACATCAATGTCCGGCTCAAGGTGGCAACGGGCTGGGAGATCGTGGCGGTGCCGGGGCTGATTCCAGAGGCGGCGTTCTTCAGCTTGTTGGCAGCAAGGCGTTTTCCGGTGACGGTGTGGCTGCGCAAGCCCGAAGAGTTCGACTACATCGTCGAGCCTGATCTGTTTCACGATCTGTTCGGCCATGTTCCGCTCTTGTTCGAACCCCGGTTCGCCGACTACATGCAGGCCTTCGGCGCGGGCGGCCTCAAGGCCCAGGGGCAGCATGCCCTGCAGTATCTGGCGCGTCTGTACTGGTACACGGTGGAGTTCGGTCTGATCCGCTCGGCGCAGGGGCTGCGGATTTACGGGGCAGGCATTCTGTCGTCGGGCGGCGAGGTGGCGCACAGCCTGCACAGCCCGCAGTCGCGGCGGGTGCGCTTTGATCTGCTGCGTCTGCTGCGCAGCCGCTACCGCATCGATACCTTCCAGGCGACCTATTTCATCATCGACAGCTTTCGGCAATTGTTCGACGCGACGGCGCCGGACTTCACCACGCTTTACGCCCAGGTGGCCACGCTGCCGGAGATTGAGGCCGGGGCGCTGCTGCCGGGCGAGGTGGATGAAAAAGTCGACCGAGAAACAGGTTGATGGGGTCTATTCGGCATCCGGCTGATGCTGGGGTGCGGCGCGCTGAAAAGCCTCCAGTTCTTCGCATTCGGCGCTGATGCGCAGAACGGTGGGCAGCCCCTCCAGGCTGCAGGCAAAGCGCCGGGCATTGAACACCTGTGGAACGAGACAGCAGTCCGCCTGGGTGGGTGTGTCGCCGTGGCAGAACCTGCCGGTGCGCGGGTCGCTTGCGAGCATTTTTTCGACGGTCTGCAACCCCCGCTCGACCCAGTGGCAATACCACGCGTTCTTCTGCGTCTCGCTGAGGTCGAAGCTGCGCGTGAGGTGCTGCAGCACGCGCAGATTGTTGAGCGGATGGGTGTCGCTGGCGATGACCTGGGCGATGGCGCGCATGCGGGCGCGGTCGGCGGCGGTGCCTGGCAGCAGCGGCGGGCTCGGGTGGGTTTCGTCGAGATACTCGATGATGGCCAGGGATTGGGTGACGATCTGGCCGTTGTCGTCCAGGCTGGGCACGGTTTCGTTCGGGTTGAGCGCGGCGTAATCGGCGGCATGCTGCTGGCCGCCATCACGCAGCAGATGCACCGGCACCGACTCAAAAGCCAACCCCTTGAGGTGCAGGGCAATGCGCACCCGATAGGCCGCGGAACTGCGGAAGTAGGTGTAGAGCTTCATTCCGGCAGCGCCTGTACGCGGTTGCGAATGCTGCCGAACAGGCTGTTGTCCTGCGCGTCACACATGCTGATCTCCACCACATCGCCGTCGCGCAGATAGGGCGTGACGGCCTCACCCTGTTCAATGGTCTCGTAGGTGCGCACCTCGGCGATGCAGGCATAGCCCACCCCGCCGTGCTCGACCTTGGAGCCCCATAGTCCGCCCTGCTTGTTCGACACGGTGCCCGAGCCGATGATCGTGCCCGCCGCCAACCGGCGCGTCTTGGCGGCGTGGGCGATGAGCTGGGCGAAGTCGAAGGTCATGTCGAGCCCGGCATTCGGATGACCGAAGCGCTGACCGTTGACCTCCACTCGCAGCGGCAGATGCAGTTTGCAGTCGCGCCACGCCGCGCCGAGTGCGTCGGGCGTGAGCGCCAACGGGCTGAAGGCCGACGCGGGCTTGCTCTGGAAAAAGCCGAAACCCTTGGCCAGCTCCGCGGGAATGAGGTGGCGCAGCGACACATCGTTGACCAGCAGCACCAGACGGATGGCCTGCGCCGCCTGCTCAGACGTGGCGCCCTGGGGGACTTCCCCTGTGATGACGGCCACCTCGGCCTCGAAGTCGATGC
>JAFGXB010000104.1 GCA_016936875.1 Burkholderiaceae bacterium
GCGTCAGAACCAGGCGTCCTGCATGTCGCGGCAGGTGGCGTTGGCCTGTGTGGCGTCTGGGTCGTTTTCCTTCCAGGCGGTACGAGCAGCTTGCGGCAGGATCACGCCTTCGCCGATCTGTCGTGGTTCTGCGATATCCGACAACCGGTTGAACCGCGCGTATTTGTCGCGGGCGCGGTGTTCCGCATAGCGTGCTGTGGCGCTCAGACTGGCTACATCGCGCCAGTCGTGCAGCAGAAAATCGATGGTTTCACGCATGGTGCAACGACCCTCGACAAACGGTCTTCAAAGCACCTCGAACAAGCCGGCCGCACCCTGGCCGCCACCGATGCACATGGTGATGACCACGTATTTCACGCCACGGCGCTTGCCCTCGATCAGCGCATGCCCTACCAACCGCGCACCCGTCACACCGTAGGGATGTCCTACCGCGATGGCGCCGCCGTTGACGTTGAGCCGATCGTCGGGAATGCCAAGCTTGTCGCGGCAATACAGCACCTGCACGGCGAAGGCTTCGTTCAGTTCCCACAGGCCGATGTCGTCGATTTTCAATCCGGCGCGCTGCAGCAGGCGCGGGATGGCGAACACCGGGCCGATGCCCATTTCGTCCGGCTCGCAACCGGCCACGGCAAAGCCCCGGAAGGCACCCAGGGGCTTGAGCCCGCGCTGCTCGGCCAGTTTGGCGTTCATCACCACACAGGCCGAGGCCCCATCGGAAAACTGGCTGGCATTGCCTGCGGCAATCACTCCGCTGGGCAAGGCCGGGCGAATTTTGGAGACACCTTCCAGCGTCGTGTCGGCGCGGATGCCTTCGTCAGCGCTGAGCGTGACCTCGCGCGTCATGCGCTGTCCGGTGGTCTTGTCGGCCACGCCGGCACGCACGGTGATGGGGACGATTTCATCGAGGAACTTGCCTGCGGCTTGTGCCGCCGCTGCGCGTTGCTGGCTGCGCGCACCGTATTCGTCTTGCAACTGGCGCGAAATGCCATAGCGTTTGGCCACGCATTCCGCGGTTTGCAACATGGTCCAGTACAGCGCGGGCTTGTGCTCCTGCAGCCAGTGCTCACGCGCCATGTGCTTGTTGGCGCGGTCGTTCTGCACACAGGAAATCGACTCCACTCCGCCCGCCACCATCACAGGCACCTGATCGACGATGACGCGCTGCGCTGCCACCGCGATGGCCTGCAGTCCGGAGGAACAGAAGCGGTTGATGGTTGCGCCCGCCGTTGTCACGGGCAAGCCGGCGCGCAAGGCAATCTGCCGGGCGATGTTGCTGCCCGACGCGCCCTCCGGATAGGCGCAGCCGATGATGCAGTCTTCCACCTCGGCGGGGTCGATGCCCGCACGCTGCACCGCCGCCTGCACCACATGCCCGCCCATGGTGGCGCTGTGTGTGAGGTTGAGCGCGCCGCGCCAGGACTTGGCCAGCGCGGTGCGCGCGGTGGACACGATGACAGCGTCAGTCATGGGAAGACTCCTTGGTTCTGGGTGCGGATTCAGGCCGGGATTGCAAGACAGGACAAATCCCGTTTGTTGCGCGTTATCGCGTTGTCTCTGGGTTGCTGTGCGGCTCAGGCGTCGCTGAAAGTCTTGCCTTGCGCGGCCAGTTCGGCCAGCAGGGGCGCGGGTTGCCAGAAGTCGGCGTCACCTCCTGGTTGTGCGGCGAACTGGCGCATGCGGCGCGCCACCATGAACAGTCCGACCAGATCGGCATGACCCATCGGCCCGCCGCGCCAAGCCGGAAAGCCGTAGCCCGCGAGGTAAACCATGTCGATGTCGGAGGCACGCTGCGCAATGCCTTCGGCGAGCAGACGCGCGCCCTCATTGACCAGGGCATAGATGCAGCGATCGACGATTTCAGCGTCATCGATCTTGCGCGGCGTGACGCCGATGTCCTGGCGATACGCAACGATCAGCGCGTCCACTTCGGGGTCGGGCAGCGCGGTACGGTTGCCTGCCTCGTAGCGGTACCAGCCCTTGCCGGTTTTCTGGCCATAGCGCCCCTGCTCGCACAGGCGATCGGCCAGGCGCGAATATTTGAGGTGAGGCTTCTCGACATAGCGCCGCTTGCGTATGGCCCAACCGATGTCATTCCCCGCCAGATCACCCATGCGGAAAGGCCCCATGGCCATGCCCCAGTCCTCCAGGGCACGATCAACCTGCTGGGGGCTGGCACCCTCTTCCACCAGATAGTTGGCCATGCGTCCATAGTGTTCGAGCATGCGGTTGCCAATGAAACCGTCGCACACACCAGACACCACCGCGGTCTTGCGGATGGTCTTGGCCAGCTTCATGACCGTCGCCAAAACGTCCTTGGCCGTGGATTTGCCGCGCACCACTTCGAGCAACTTCATCACATTGGCCGGACTGAAAAAATGCATGCCGATCACGTCTTGCGGGCGCTTGGTCCACGCCGCAATGGCGTCGAGATCCAGGGTGGAGGTGTTTGACGCCAAAATGGCTCCGGCTTTGGCCGTGGCGTCCAGTTTCTCGAACACCGTGCGCTTGACCGCCATGTCCTCGAACACGGCCTCGATGAGGAGGTCGCAGTCGGCCAGCAGCGCGAAGTCCAGCGTGGGCTGCAGCAAAGCCATGCGCTGATCGACCTGCTCGGGCCTGAGCTTGCCTTTCCTCGCCGAGTTGTCGTAGTTCTTGCGGATGGTGGCCACGCTGCGATCCAGCGCGTCTTGCCGGGTTTCGACCAGCGTGACTGGCAGCCCGGCGTTGAGGAAATTCATGCTGATTCCGCCGCCCATGGTGCCCGCGCCAATGACACCCACCTTGGCGATGGGACGGGTTGGTGTGTCGGCTGGCACATCGCCTATTTTGGACGCTGCGCGTTCGGCGAAAAACGCATGGCGCAGCGCCTGCGACTCCGGCGTGGCCATGAGCATGACAAACAGGCTGCGCTCCTGCTGCAAGCCTTCGGTAAAGGGTTTGAGCGATCCGGCCACCGCCTCCACGCATTGCAGCCGCGCCGGCTCGCGCGGAAATTGCCCGGCCACTGCGGTTCGAGTGAACTGGAGAAAGGCTTCGGCGTCCGGATGCTCCACGGCGCGGTCGCGCATCCGTGGTGTGGGCTGCGCCGATGCGGCCAGCTTGCGGGCGATCGCCGCCGCGGCACCCACCACATCGTCCTCGACCACGGCGTCGAACAAGGCTGTTGCGGCCAGCATCTTCGCGGGAACTCCATCTCCCGAGACGATCATGTTCATCGCATGCTCCAGCCCCACCGCGCGCGGCAGCCGCTGGGTGCCGCCTGCGCCGGGTAGCAGTCCGAGCTTGACTTCCGGCAATGCAACCATGGCCTTGGACAGTGCAACACGACCATGGCAGCCCAGTGCGAACTCCAGCCCTCCGCCCATGCAGGTGCCGTTGATTGCGGCGACCACCGGCTTGGCGCAAGACTCGGCCACCGCGATGACATCGAGCAGGTGCGGCGATGCCATCGATTCCGGTTTGCCGAATTCGCGGATGTCCGCCCCGCCGGAAAACAGCGCCCCGGCTCCAGTCACAACGAGGCCGACAACCGCCGGATCGTTCGCGGCGGCATCAATGGCATCTACCAGCAGGCGGCGTTGCTGCCTGCCAAAGCCGTTGACCGGGGGGTTGTCGAGTGTGAGAACCGCGATATCGCCAAGGCGCGATGTGTGAACGCTGCGCATGTTGTCTCCTGGATTGCACCACGGTGCGTGGATGTGTGGGCGACTCCCGCAGTTCTGCTATGCGGAATTTTGTTTTGAATATGATCGATGCTAGTCTGCCTGCAGCATGTTGTAAAGCCAGATACCCCATACCCACATCACCACGCCCCATGCAAAAAATCCATGTGCTGTTGAGCAAGGAAGACCTCGATACTCAACGCCTTGATGACCATGTCGTCATCGTGCTTGACGTGTTGTTTGCCACCACGTCCGCACTTGCCGCGCTGCAGGCGGGTGCAAGCACCGTGATCCCCGCGCTGGATGCCGCCGATGCGCAGCACATCGCCGCCGGACTGGGCGAAACGCACCCCGTCCTCAGTGGCGAACGCAACGCCGAAACCCTGCCCGGTTTCGCACACCCCACGCCCATGGCGCTTTTGCGCCACGACCTGCGCGAGCGCACTGTCCTCTACAGCACGACCAACGGGACGGTTGCGCTGCGCAAAGCACGGGCGGCAGCGCAGGTGTATGCGGCCAGCCTGCGCAACGCCCAAGCCACCATCGACCACGTCGTGCGCACCCAAGACCAACGCACCGTGTTGCTGGTGTGCGCAGGGTCTGCGGGGCAGTTCAATCTGGAAGATTTTTACGGCGCCGGCCTGCTGGTTTCGGCACTGCAACAGGCGCCGGGAAGGCGTAGCTATTCCGATGCCGCACTGGCCGCGGCGCTGCTGCAGCAAACACACCCTGCACTGCGCTGCCTGCTGGAGTCCCGCGTCGGGCGGCTGATGCAGTCACGCGGGCTGGAACAGGAAGTGCACTACGCCGCACAGACAAACGCGGACACGGTGGTGGCGCAACTGCGCGACGGACGCTTGGTGCGGGTATGAGCCTGGCAACCGACGCCGCCAAGCGGCAACCCGATCCGAACATTTTTTGTCCCGATGCCCACGCCGATGGCATGAACAGCCAGAAGTGCTCGGGCAGCCGACTCACCCCTGCCTTGCAGACACTGCGGACTCAGCGCGGTCAGCGTTTCACGGGCTCATCAGCTTTTGTAGCTCCTGCACCATGGCAATGAGCTTGGGGCGGACTTCATCCAGCAGCATCTGGCGCGAGAGCAAAAAGGCCGGACCGCCGCAGTTGATTGCCATCGGCGGCATGCCGCCACCGGGATGAAAGCCCACGGCGATGGCGTTCACGTCGGGTTGCCAGTCGCCGAACGAACAGCTCACGCCGATGCTGCGATAGTCGTCCAATGCCTTGTCGATGCCGCGTTTCAGCGCAGGCCAGGCCAGCCCGTCGAGCGCGGCCAGTTCCTCAAAGATAACCTCCCGCTCCCGGTCACTGATCACGGCAAGATAAGCGCGCCCCATGGCCGTCGTGGCGACGGGAATGCGCGATCCCACGTCCAGACTCAGCGTCAGCGCGGAAGTGCTGCGGCAGTTCTCGACGTAGATCAGCGACAGACGGTCTCGCGTGCCCAGCGACACCATGGCCCTGGATGCATCTGCCAGTTCCTGCATCAAGGGTCGGGCCACCTGCCGCACATCCATGCGGGCCAGCGCCGTGCTGCCCAGCGACAACGTGGCCGTGCCAAGGCGGTACTTGCCGCTGTCATCGTCCTGCGAGAGGTAGCCCAGCCGGGTGAGGGTGTAGGTCAAACGTGACACGGTGGACTTGGGCAGATTGCAGCGCTGCGCGATGTCCAGATTGCCCAGTGCCTTGTCGCGCGAGCGAAAGCTGGACAACACCTCCAGCCCTCGCGCCAGTGCGGTCACGAACTGGCGATCGTCCTTGGCAGAGTGCATCGCATCGGACGGCTGCGCTGAAGAGATGGCGCTGTGTTTTTGTGTACGCATGGTCTTGAGTTTTCCGTCACCGTGGTGATGTCGTCTGTGGACGGCGCTTGACAGCCCCCAACGCTAGTTCAACAATCGCTGCGGCATTTTATATTTTTGGAACATTGTTCTGCAATGCGGTTTTACTTGGGCTTCGACATCAATCAGTTTTGTCCGCATCACCGTCGGAAAAGGACAACAGCACATGGATATTGATCTGCTCCCTGAGCACGCAGCGTTCCGCGGCGAGGTTCAAGCCTTTTTGCGAACGGCGCTGCCGCAGGACATTCGGAAAAAGGTCTTGCGCGGTGCAAGCCTGGAGAAGAATGACTTTGTGCGCTGGCAGCGGATTCTGCATGCGCACGGCTGGGGGGCAAGCAACTGGCCCAAGGAGTTTGGCGGCACGGGCTGGAACGCCGTGCAGCAAGCGCTGTTCGACGAGGAATGCGCACAGGCGGGCGCACCTCGCCAACTCCCCTTCGGATTGAAAATGCTTGCTCCGGTGCTGATGCAGTTTGGCAGCGACGCCCAGCGAAAGACCTATCTGCCCGACATCGCCAGCGGCGACATCTGGTGGTGCCAAGGCTATTCCGAACCCGGCGCCGGTTCCGATCTCGCTTCGCTCAAGACCCGCGCAGTGCGCGACGGCGATGACTACATCGTCACCGGACAAAAAACCTGGACCACACTCGGCCAATATGCCGACTGGATCTTTTGCCTGGTGCGCACCGACTCGACCGTCAAACCCCAGCAGGGCATTTCCTTCCTGCTCATCGATATGCGCACGCCCGGCGTGACCGTGCGGCCGATTGTCCTTTTGGATGGTGAGCGGGAGGTCAACGAAGTGTGGTTCGATGCGGTGCGCGTGCCTGTCGCAAACCGCGTGGGTGCCGAAAACCAGGGCTGGACCATTGCCAAATATCTGCTCGGGCACGAACGCAGCAACATCGCCGGGGTGGGAGTGTCCAAGCGCGAGCTGGCGCGGCTGAAAACCATCGCTGCGCGCAACGATGCCAACGGCCAGCGCCTGCGCGCCGATCCACTGTTCGGCATGCGCGTGGCGCAGCTCGACATCGACCTGCTGGCGCTGGAAATCACCCAGCTCAGGCTCTTGCAACGCGACGGCCCGCCTGGCCCGGAAAGCTCCATGCTCAAGGTGCTCGGCAGTGCATTGCAACAGCGCATCGCTGAACTGTTGATGCACGCCGTCGGGCAGCACGCCCTGCCCTTTGGGCCAGATGCCCAGGCAGACGCCGGTGCAGACGATCAGGGCGATGGGCTCCTCGCCGCGCAATACGCCAACTGGCGCAAGCTGTCCATCTTCGGCGGCAGCAACGAGATCCAGAACAACATCCTGGCCCGCGCGCTGGGTCTGTAAAGGAGAACGGCATGGAGTGGCACCCCACAGAGGAACAGACGCAACTCGCCGATGCCCTGCATCGGTTCATCCAGCGCGACTATGCCTTCGCGCAGCGCCGCGAACTGAGCGTCGGCGCGGGGTTCAGTCCGGGCAACTGGGCCACCTTGGCGGAAATCGGCATCACCGCCCTGCTCGTGCCCGAAACCCAGGGTGGCCTGGGCGGCCGCGTGCAAGACATCTTGCACGCCCTGCAGACCCTGGCTCCGGCCTTGCCGCTGGAGCCCGTTGTCGCCAGCGCCCTGCTGGCGACTCATGTGCTGGCGTGCAGCGATCACGATACGGCGCAAACCTGGCTGCCGCGCATGGCCGAAGGCAAGGCAATTGCCACACCGGCGGTCTTTGAGCCCGGCGCGGGTTTTGACCTCGCTCCGCGGCAAACCACGGCCGCGCGCCATGACGACGGTTGGCACCTGACTGGCAGCAAAACGCTGGTGCTGCAAGCGCAGTTTGCCGACCTGCTTCTGGTGTCCGCAAAGACCGAAGATGACGCGACGGCCTGGTTTGCCGTGCCCCGTGACAGCGCCGGGGTCAGCGTGCGGCCCTATGCCCTGTTCGACGGCCAGCGCGCTGCCGATGTCACACTGAACGCCGTGCGGCTTGCCGCCGATGCCCGCATCGACGCGGCCGGCCAGGGCCACGCGCTGCGCGCCGAACTCCAGGCCTTGTGGCTTGCCGCGCTGTGTGCGGAAGCTGTCGGCCTGTTGCAGGCCACGCTGGATGCCACCGTGATCTACCTCAACACCCGTCAGCAGTTCGGTCAGGCCATTGGCCGCTTTCAGGTGCTGCAACACCGCGCGGTGGATCTGTGGATGGAGGTGGAACAGGCACGCTCGATGGCGCTGCTCGCGGCGAACGTCTGCACCCAATCCGGCAACCCGCAACGCAGCAGTCTGCTTGCAGCGGCCAAGGCACGCGTCGGTCAAGCCTGCCGCAACGTGTCGCAACAGGCCATCCAGTTGCACGGCGGCATGGGCATGACCGATGACATGCAGGTCAGCCACTGGTTCAAGCGGCTGACCACCATTGAACTCTGGCTTGGCGACAGCGACGCCCAACTGCAGCAGGTGGCCCACGGCGCGATGGCGCTCGATCCTGCCTGATTCCTTCACACTTTGCGCCCACAGGGCACCTTCCCATGCAAACCTTCCAAGACAAAATCACCGTGATCACCGGCGCTGCTGGCGGCATCGGTCTGGCATTGGCGCGGCAAGCGGCCAGCCGCGGCATGTCGCTGGTGCTGTCAGACCTCGACGCCGAGCGCCTGCAGCAGGCGGCAGCCAGCCTCCACATGACAGCGGAGCGTGTGCTTGTGCATCCCGCCGATGTCAGCCACGAGGCCGATGTCGCCGCCCTGGCCGACGCCAGCTTCGCGCGTTTCGGCGCGGTGCATCTGCTGTTCAACAATGCCGGGGTGGGCTTCAGCCGCCTCACCACCGAACATCAGGCCGCGGACTGGGACTGGGTGCTGGGCGTCAACCTCATGAGCGTGGCGCATGGCATCCGTCATTTCGTGCCGCGCATGCAGCAGCAAGACGGAGTCAGCCATGTGGTGAACACAGCCTCCGCTGCGGGTCTGGTGTCCAGCCCCGGCATGGCCGCCTACAACGTGAGCAAGCATGGTGTGGTCACGTTGTCTGAAACGCTATATGCCGAATTGGCCGATCAGCGCTCCAGCGTGGGCGTGTCGGTGCTGTGCCCGGCGTGGGTACCCACGGGCATTGCCCGCAGCGCCAAACATCGTCCCGAGCGCTTTGGCCACGAAGCCGACCTCTCGCCCGAGTCAGCCATCTACGCCGCGCGTATGGTCGAGGCGGTGCAGTCCGGCCGCCTGACATCCGATGACATCGCCCGCATCACGTTCGAGGCGGTGGAACGCGGGACGTTCTACATCGTGCCCCATCGCAAGATTCTGCAGGCCGTGCAATTGCGCTGCCAGGACATGCTGGAGGGCCGCAATCCCACCGCGCTCACGCCCCCCGGTGCCGCGGAGGGTACGAAATGAAAGCTTTGCTCTGTACCGCGTTTGGCCCCATCGACACCCTGCGCCTGCGCGACACGCCCAACCCCGTACCCGCAGCAGGCGAAGTCGTGATTGCCGTGAAAGCCTGCGCCCTGAACTTCCCGGACGGGCTGATCGTGCAGGGTCTGTACCAGACCAAGCCGCCTCTGCCGTTTTCTCCCGGCGCCGAGTTTTCCGGCGTCATCCTGTCCGTGGGGAACGGAGTGAGCGATTACAAGGCTGGCGATGCGGTCATCGCCTTCGCGGGACACGGCGGGCTTGCGGAACAGTGCGCGGTTGACGCGCAACGCATCATGCCCCTACCAGCGGGGATGGATTTCGTCCAGGGTGCGGCTTTTCTGCTCACCTACGGCACCGCTTTGCATGCGCTCAAAGACGTCGCGCAATTGCGGCCGGATGACACCGTCGCCGTACTCGGCGCCGGAGGCGGAGTCGGCCTTGCGGCGATTGACGTGGCCAAGGCCATGGGCGCGCGGGTCATCGCCGCCGCGTCAAGCCCGGAAAAACTGCAACTCGCGCAGGCGCATGGCGCCAATCAACTGATCGACTACACGCAATGTGATTTGCGCAAGACCCTGCTGGACTGCACGGATGGGGCCGGACCCGACGTGGTCCTCGACCCTGTGGGTGGCGCGCATACTGAGGCGGCACTGCGAGCCACGGCCTGGCGAGGACGATATCTGGTGGTCGGCTTCGCCGCAGGCGACATCCCGCGCATTGCGCTCAATCTGGCACTGCTCAAGGAGCGCCAGATTCTGGGGGTGTACTGGGGCGAGGCGGTGCAGCGCAACCCGAAGCAGCACACTGCCAACGTGCGGCAATTGCTGCAATGGTTCGCCAGCGGCCTGGTGCGCCCGGAGATCACCGAAACCGTGTCACTGGACAAAGCGACAGACGCCATCGCCCGCATGAGCTGCGGCGAGACACGCGGCAAGGTGGTCATCACCATCGCGAACTGCGGTTAGAGTGGATCATCCGCAGGCCGAAGCGGACGTCGCGGTCAGGGCGGTGTGCCGTGCGGCGGCTTCAGCGATGCAAGGTTCCACATGTGGCGCCCGACGCTCGGCGGCATGGCGGCATGGCGGCATCCGAGGCTGCTCGGCTGCGTGAGTTGGAGAGAATCTTTTCAACCGGCCCAAAAGAGTTTTTCTCCTGGAGTGCACAAAGCCAGCCCTGCAGGCAGGTGCACTTCCGACCGGATGATGATGCGCGCACAACCGCCTCATTGGATGAGAACTACTTGGGGTTGCGCACCATGCGTCTTCTGGAAGCGGGTGATTTCAGATTTGCAGGAATTGCAACTGAATGCCTGTGAGATTGATCACATCGCCAGTGCGCAACACCACCGGCATGAGGCCCAAAGACACGCCGTTGACCTGCGCGCGCTTTTCTCCCTCGACCTGCACCAGTTCGTAACCGCGCGGCTTGTGCACCACGCTCACGACCAGGATGCCGCGCTGACCAAACGTGGTCTGCTCTTTGCTGAGCATGATTTCGCGGCCAGCAGCATCTCCGCTGAGCACCTTGATTTTGTAGCTGCGGTCCGCGTCGGCGGCGCGGGTGCGTGAATCGGTGAAACCTGAATTTCCGAAACGGGAATTTCCAAATCCGGTCTGTGCGCCAAAACGCGATGGGCCAAAGCTGGTTTGCCGTGTATCCGACAATAAACGCAGGCTGTATTTGCCGACATCGACGGTGTCGCCCTCCCGAAAAGGGCTGGACTTGATGGGGGCACCGTTCAGGTAGGTGCCGTTCGTGCTGCCCAGATCCTGAATGGTGTAGCTCTCGGCGTCGGTTCCGGCATCGCGCAATAAAACTGCATGCTCGCCACTGACGGCCAGATTGTCGATGACCACATCGTTATATGGGCGACGCCCAAGGGTCGTGCGGTCTTTGCTGAGCACGACTTCCTTCAAAACCTTGCCATCCAGGGTGATCACGAGTTTGGCCACGATTGGGGGTCCGTTTGAATAAGCAGTCAGATCAATGGAGAAAAAAGCGCATCAGCCCGGCGCGCGAACCGTGACAAGGATGACAGAAACATTGTCGCGCCCCCCGGCCGCATTCGCATCTTCAACCAATTGGCGCGCAGCGGCGGCGGAATGTCCAGCATATTGCCGCAGCACGGCTTCGATTCTGTCATCAGTCAGCATATCGTTCAAGCCGTCTGAACATAGAAGCAACACGTCCCCCGCCATCATGGGATGCATGGCCACGTCCGGTTCGAGCCTGGCATCGACGCCAAGCGCGCGCGTCACGAGATTCTTGCCGCCGATTTTCTCCGCATCCTCCGGCAGGATCAGCCCCATGTCGATCTGCTCTTGCAAGGCCGAGTGATCATGCGTGAGCAAGCGCAACAGGTTTTGTCGCAGCAGATAAACCCGTGAATCTCCCGCGTGGGCAACAACGGCCACATTGCCGGTAAAGGCCACCGCGACCAGGGTGGCGCCCATGCCGGAGAACTGCGGATTGCCACGCGCGGCGCGCAGGATTTCGGCATTCACATGCCGGATGGCAAAGCGCAGCTCGGTGGAGAGGTCGAGCGCCGTCACCTTGGGGTAGTCTGCCTTGAGGCGCGAGATACGCGAGCAAATCTGCGCGGTGGCCATACCGCTCGCCACCTCGCCAGCGGCGTAGCCCCCCATGCCGTCGGCCAACACCGCCACTTGCGCCAGCGCATCGAAGGCGACCGCGTCCTCGTTGTGTTCACGCACCCGGCCGGGGTGGGTGAGGCTGAGCATCTCGTACTGCAGGGCTGCGGTGGAACCTGGGGGTTTGGCCATCGTCGGTCTCAGGCAGCAGAAACCGGCGTGCGGCGATAGATGAGTTTCGCCGCAATCCAGACAAGGGCCGCGCCAACCAATCCGGCGATCTTTTCCGCATACTGCGCCGCGGGCAAGGCCTGCACCCAATGCTCTGCCGCCGGGTCTGTCACGATCAGGCCGCCGGCAATCCAGCCCAGCAGCATCGCCCCAATGGTGATCACCGCCGGGAAACGCTGCATCAAATGAATGACCAATTGACTGCCCCAGACGATGATGGGCACGCTGAGCAGCAGACCGAACACCACCAGCAGCATGGAGTGTTGTTCGCCCGCGTTTTGCGCCGCGCCAGCAATGGCGATGACGTTGTCGAGGCTCATCACAAAGTCAGCGATGATGACCGTCTTGACTGCGGCCCAGAGCTTGTCTGCGGCCTGCACGTCGCCGTGGCCCTCTTCATCTTGCGGCGCCAGGAGTTTGATGCCGATCCAGAACAACAGCAAAGCGCCAACGATCTTGAGAAAGGGCAGCTTCAGCAGAGTGAGCGCGAAAAAAATCAGCACCACGCGCAGGCCGATGGCGCCAGCCGTGCCCCACAAAATACCCAGTTTGCGTTGGTGCGGCGGAAGTTTGCGCGTGGCCAGTGCGATGACCACCGCGTTGTCTCCACCGAGAAGAATATCGATCAGGACGATCTGACCGAGTGCCGTCAAGAACTCGACGGTGAGATAGTGTTCCATGCCGATGGCTGTCCCTGAAGGTCTGTATGCGGTCCCATCGGGACTGGTGCCGCATCATACCTTTTGTAACCGGGAACAGCCCCGGTCACCACTCCATCAGCGCAGAACCTGCTTGAGCAGTTTGCCCATTTCAGAGGGGTTGCGCGTGACGGTGAAACCGCAAGCCTCCATGACCGCCAGCTTGGCTTCAGCCGTATCGGCTCCGCCAGAAATCAGCGCGCCGGCATGGCCCATGCGCTTGCCCGGAGGCGCGGTCACCCCGGCAATGAACCCCACCACCGGCTTTTTCATGTGGGCCTTGCACCACTCCGCAGCCTCGGCTTCATCGGACCCGCCGATTTCACCGATCATGATGACGGCATCCGTCTCGGGGTCGTCGTTGAAGGCCCGCATGATGTCGATGTGCTTGAGACCGTTGATCGGGTCGCCGCCGATGCCCACCGCGCTGCTCTGCCCCAGCCCCAGCTCGGTGACTTGCGCCACGGCCTCATAGGTCAGCGTGCCCGAGCGCGAGACAATGCCGATACGCCCTTTGCGGTGAATATGGCCAGGCATGATGCCGATCTTGATTTCATCCGGCGTGATCAGGCCAGGACAGTTCGGCCCCAGCAGCAAGGTCTTTTTGCCACCGGCCGCTTCCTTGGCCTTCATGCGGTTGCGCACCAGCAGCATGTCTTTGACGGGAATGCCCTCGGTGATGCAAATCGCCAGATCGAGGTCGGCTTCCACGGCTTCCCAGATGGCTGCGGCAGCGCCCGCAGGCGGCACATAAATGACCGAAACGGTGGCGCCAGTCTGGGCCTTGGCGTCGGCCACGGTGCCGTAAATGGGAATGCCTTCGAAGTCTTCGCCGGCCTTCTTCGGGTTCACTCCGGCGACAAAGCAGTTTTTGCCATTGGCATAGTCGCGGCACATGCGGGTGTGAAATTGCCCGGTCTTGCCGGTGATGCCCTGGGTAATGACTTTGGTGTCTTGATTGATCAGGATGGCCATATTGTCCTCGTGTCTTTTCTGTGGGATCAGGCCTGCGCGGCCGTGACTGCAGCCTGGGCGGCCTCGCCCATGGTGTTGGCGCTGATGATGGGCAGGCCGGAATCGGCCAGCATCTTGCGGCCGATGTCCTCGTTGGTGCCCTTCATGCGCACCACCAGCGGCACGCTCAGGCCCACCGTGCGCGACGCGGCGATCACGCCTTCGGCAATGGTGTCGCAGCGCATGATGCCGCCGAAAATGTTGACCAGAATCGCCTTGACATGCGGGTTGTGCAGCATGATCTTGAACGCTTCGGTCACCTTCTCGGTCGTGGCGCCGCCGCCCACGTCGAGAAAATTGGCGGGGGAGCCGCCGAACAGCTTGATGGTGTCCATGGTCGCCATGGCCAGCCCCGCGCCGTTGACCAGACAGCCAATATTGCCATCGAGCTGGATGTAGGCCAGATCAAATTTGCTGGCCTCGATTTCCGCGGGATCTTCTTCGTCCAGATCGCGCAAGGCCACGATCTCAGGATGACGGAACAGCGCGTTGTCATCGAGATTGAACTTGGCGTCGAGCGCCTTGATCTGGCCATTGCCCTCCAGAATCAGTGGATTGATTTCCACCAGCGAAGCATCGGTATCCATATAGCACTGGTAGAGCCCCTGCAAAACCTGCACCGCCTGCGGCTGCGAGGCGAGCGGAATTCCAATGCCCGCAGCGAGTTCCGTCGCCTGCGCATCCTGCAGCCCAACGAGCGGATCGACAAAGACCTTGAGAATTTTCTCTGGCGTCTTCGCAGCAACCTCTTCGATGTCCATCCCGCCTTCGCTTGACGCCATGACCGCGACCTTCTGCGTGGCCCGGTCGGTGAGCACGGCGACGTAATACTCTTTGCGGATGTCCGCGCCGTCTTCAATCAACAAGCGGCGCACCTTCTGGCCTTGCGGGCCGGTCTGATGGGTGACGAGCTGCATGCCCAGAATCTGCCCCGCGAGCTGCTTGACCTCCTCCAGACTGCGCGCCAGCTTCACCCCGCCGCCCTTGCCTCGGCCACCCGCGTGGATTTGCGCCTTGACCACCCACACCGGCCCGCCTAGGGCCTGCGCTGCGGCAACCGCCTCGTCAACGGAAAGCGCTGGAGTGCCCCGCGGCACCGGCACGCCGTGTTCGCGCAGTAATTGTTTCGCCTGATATTCATGGATTTTCATGGTGTCTCGTCCTCGACTTGGGGTGAAGGCATTGTGCCCGCGGGGCTTGGCAAGGTGTGCGGCTGCGCCCAGCGGGGGTAAAACTCGGCAACCGCCGGGTCATCGAGCCGCAAGGCATGGCAACGGTTGAGTTGAAAAGGCATTTGTTCCGGGCGCTCGGCCTCGGCGACCGGCAAGGCGATGGTTGCCAAACCGGCCAGCCCCTGAATCGCCGTGGTGGGTAACACTTGGGTCAGTTCGGTGAGATGGGTACAGCCGAGCACGCCGCCCAGGCGCTCGCGCACCGCGGCGCGAAAGCCACGCAGCAAGTTGAGCCCCTTCAGTTTTTTGTAGGCGTCCTCATGGTCGCCGCAGGTGGCGTAAGGGCTGAACAAGGTATGCGAGCGGGCATCCACAATGTTCAGCGCGCTGTCGATGGTGACGACCAGCAGCATGTCATGCACCGGGATTCCGGCAGGGCGGTTGCGCTCGGACAGGGTGATGTCGCGCGTTTTCACGTCCCGCAGTTCGGCCTGCAAATCCCACAAACCATCGTCACGCGCATAGCACTCGATGCTGATGCTGCGGCGATGAACGAGGCGGCGGGAAGGTGAAGTGACAGCGGCTGGGATATCGCGCATGAGAATGTGTTTTTTGATGAAGCGCAAGATTTAGTTTAGCAGCCTGCTGCAACGCAACAAGCCCGTGGGCGTGCAGACATCCAGCGGGGCAGAGCAGCGCGTCTACGCGGTTCCGATTCAGTCGCTCAGCGCACTGTCCTCATCCGACGCAGCGCCACGCAACACGGCGCGCACCGTCTCGCCACTGAAACCGCGCTGCGTGAGAAAGCGCGCCTGCTTGGCGCGTTCGGCAGCATCTTGCGGCAAAGACTGAAATTTACGCGCCCACGCGGCCTGCGCGCGCGACAACTCGCTGTCTTTCAAAGCCTGCAACGGCGCTGCCGTGGCGTCGGCGGCCAACCCGTGCGTGCCAAGCTCCTGCGCGATGCGCAGATTGCCATAGCGCTGTTGGCGTCGGTGAATCAGGGATTGGGCGAAGCGCTCGCCGCTGAGCAGATTGGCCCGTTCCAGATCGTCGAGCAAGGCGTCAATAACGTCCGGTTCGTCGCAGTAGCGCGACAACTTGCGGCGCAATTCAGCCGGGCTGTGCTCGCGCTGGGCCAAATAACGCACTGCGCGCGCGCGCAGAGCCGGCTGAGGACGGGGCATGGACATGGGCAACCCTGACCTGTGACACATCCCCAGCGGGGGCTTGCTGCGACCCGTTACTCCTGCTCGTCGTCCTGCGCGTGCGCGGCCAGGGCTTCGTTGGCCTCGGGAACGCCGAGATTGGCGCGGATTTTGTTTTCGATCTCGCGCGAGATATCGGGATTGGCCTTGAGAAATTCGCGTGCGTTGTCTTTGCCCTGGCCGATTTTCTCGCCGTTGTAGGCATACCAGGAACCGGATTTCTCCACCAGTTTGGCCACCACGCCCAGATCCACGATTTCGCCTTCGCGCGAAATGCCTTCACCGTAGAGGATGTCGAATTCGGCCTGCTTGAAGGGCGGCGCCACCTTGTTCTTCACCACCTTGACCCGGGTTTCCGAGCCGATGACCTCTTCGGCCTTTTTGATGGCACCGATGCGGCGGATATCCAGGCGCACCGAGGAATAGAACTTCAGCGCATTGCCGCCGGTCGTGGTTTCCGGGTTGCCGAACATCACGCCGATTTTCATGCGGATCTGGTTGATGAAAATGACCAGGCAATTGGTGCGCTTGATATTGGCGGTGAGCTTGCGCAGCGCCTGGCTCATCAGCCTGGCCTGCAGGCCAGGCAGCGAATCGCCCATTTCGCCCTCGATTTCGGCTTTGGGCGTGAGTGCGGCCACCGAATCGATCACGATCATGTCCACCGAACCGGAACGCACCAGCGCATCGACAATTTCAAGCGCCTGCTCGCCCGTGTCGGGCTGGGAAATCAGCAGGTCGGGCAGTTGCACCCCAAGTTTCGAGGCGTATTGCACGTCGAGCGCATGCTCGGCATCGATGAAGGCGCAGGTGCCGCCGAGCTTTTGCATCTCGGCGATGACCTGCAAGGTGAGCGTGGTCTTGCCCGAAGACTCGGGGCCGTAAATCTCGACCACCCGGCCGCGTGGCAGCCCCCCCACACCGAGCGCAATGTCCAGCCCCAGCGAGCCGGTGGACACCACCTGAATATCATGCTGCGCCGCGCCGTCGGCCATGCGCATGATGGTGCCCTTGCCGAACTGCTTTTCAATTTGCGACAGCGCGGCGGCAAGCGCCTTGGCTTTTTCTGGATTCACTGCAGATTTCCCCTGTTCCATGGCACAGTCCTCATGTCTTCACGTCTAAACAGCACTGCTGCGCAATGTAGCACAACTGTATATAAAAACAGATTCTCTTTCTGCTCGCAACCACAAAAAAAGGGGCCGAAGCCCCTTCCCCTTCTACAACGCGCAACTGACGCTGCAAGTCAAAAACTATAACCCACGGCCAGGGTATAGATGACCGGATGGAAGTTGATGTGCGTCTTCGCCTGCGAGGTGATGACCGACGGATTCACAGGCGAATAGGAGGTGGATGTCAGATTGCTTTGCACGTCCGCAATCGCCACCGTGCCCACGACCGACCACTTCGAATTGAAGCGGTAGATCAGCCCCATGTGCGCCGCAGCCCCCCAGGAATCCGAGAGGTTGATCTGCGTGGGCCCCTGCGCGCCGACCAGCGGCGGCAAGGCCTTGGTATTGGTGAACTTGGTGTAGTTCACGCCCAGACCGACAAAGGGGTCCCACTTGGCGTAGTCGCCGAAGAAGTGGTAGTTGATGAACGCCGTCGGGGAATAGACATCCACATCCGTCACGCCAGCGCCGCGCAGCGCGCCCCAGCCCGAGCCTTCCGCATCGGTCCGCACGCGCGGCGGGTAACCCAACACCAGTTCAAAGCTGAACGGTCCGGGCAGGTTGCGCACATACACCAAGCCCAGCGTGGACGCGTTTCCCACCTTCAGATTCAGATTGGCTGGCGTGTTGTAGCCGCTCAAATCGGCCGATTTGGAGTGGTTCTGCAAATAAGCCAGACCCACGAACACGGTGTTGAGCGGCCCGGACTCGTCTGCCATGGCCGCA
>JAFGXB010000105.1 GCA_016936875.1 Burkholderiaceae bacterium
AGCCTGGCGCTGGACTGGGCCGGACCGGCTGAGGCGCTGCGCACGGCCAACCAGGTGCTGCGCGAACTGCAGCGGCCGCAGCACTTTCGGTTGGAGTTCATCGGCCCCGACCCCAATCCCGTCAGCTCGGTCGGTCTGGGCCTGCGCGACGTGCAGCCCTTGCCCGATCTTGACCCCAGCGCCGGGGCCTCGCCCGTCTGGATCGTGCTGCTTGGGCAACCGGGAACGGCTGTCGACATCCGCAGCGCGCCCGCGCGTGCCGCTCTGCATTGGTTGCGCGGGCTGCGCCTGCAGACGGGCCGCCTGGAACTGGTCTGCATCTGCGCCGGCAGCGTGCTGGCGGCGCATGCCGGGCTGCTGGCCGGGGCCGAGGCAACAACGCACCATCACCACCTCGCCGAGCTGCAAGCCACGGCGCCGGATTGCCATGTGCTGAGCAACCGCGTGTTCGTCGGCAGCGGCGCCATCTGGAGCAGCGCGGGCGTGACCACCGGCATCGACCTGATGCTGCATCGCATCTCGGACGTTTGCGGGCCGGTGGTGGCGGCCAGGACAGCCGAGTCCATGGTGGTGGCACTGCGGCGCGGCCCGGCGGACCCGGAGCTGTCGCCCTTCCTGGCGCATCGCGGTCATCTGCACCCCGCGCTGCACCGCGTTCAAGACGCTGTCTGCCAGCAGCCGCAAGCCGCCTGGAGCGTGGCCGCCATGGCGCGCGTGGCCTGCACCTCGCCGCGCCATTTGAATCGCATCTTCGCCGAACAGGCCGGCATCGCGCCGCTGCAATACCTGCGCCGCATCCGCCTCACCACGGCCGAGGCCGCGCTCAAGGCCGGCGCCAGCGTGGGCCATGCCGCCGAGTTGGCTGGGTTCAGCTCCGACACGCAATTGCGCCGCGCCTGGCGGCAACTGGGCGCACGGGGCCTGAGCCCGACGACCCTACGCGGCTAATGTGGGGCAATCAGTCACGACGCGTCGGGGTTTACTTTCGGATGAAGCAAGCAGCAGCTCAGCCGCTCACCTTGCCATATGCCGCCAGCAATTTGCTGTGGTTGACGCTGGTTTCGAAGTTGGGGCCGAGTGCGCTCAGACCCCAGAAGCGTTGCTCCTGGTTGAGCAGGGCCAGGGCGAGGGCTAGCGTGTCGGCGCCGTAGAGCAGGCGCAGTGCGGGGGCGTAAGGCGTGGCGTCTTGCAGCTTGAGGACGTCGGCAACGCAGCGGAAGACTTTGAGCCGCTCCGGGCTGCGCTGGCCATATTGCGCGATCCAGGCGCAGCCTTCGAGGATGGCGTCGTCGTCGCCACTGGCCAGCGCCAGCAGCAGCTTGAGTTCGCCGATCTTGAGACCGGCCCAGGCGGTGTCGGGGTCGGGCGCCAGACCGATGAGCACGCTCACCGGGCGCTCGTCGGCCAGCTCCAGATCGGCGATCTGGTCGTACAGCGCCACGCAGGCCTCGCCCGACAACTCCGGTAGCCGGGCGATGGCGGCGCGCAGCGCAATGCCCACGCTGTTGTTCTCGTATTCCAGTTCGTCCACCGGATAGATTTCCGACACGCCAGGCACCAGAATGCGGCAGGCGTAGACGCCGAGCTGGGTGAAATCGGCCATGTAAATTTGGTGGCCTTCGGCGTGCAGCGCGTCCACCGACCAGTGGTAATCCTGCTGCGTATTCGCACCGAAGTTCCAGTCGACAAAGGCGAAGTCGGGCGTGCTGCGCAGAAACTCCCACGACAGCACGCCGCTGGAATCGACGAAGTGAATTTCCAGGTTCTGCGGATCGGCAATTTCGGCGCGATCGAAACCGGGCGCGGGAAAACCAGAGAGTGCGTCGAGCGCGCGGCCCTGCAGCAGTTCGGTCAGGGCGCGTTCCAGCGCAATTTCAAAGCGCGGATGCGCGCCGAAACTGGCGAAGCAGCCCTGATCGTCCGGGTGCAGCAGGGTGACGTTCATCACCGGGTAGCGTCCGCCGAGCGAGGCGTCTTTCACCACGATGCCGAAGCCGGCGTCGCGCAGGCCGCGTATGCCGGCGGCGATGTGCGGGTAACGCGCAATCACGTCCTCGGGGACGTCCGGCAGGCACAGCGCCTCCTGAATGATGCGGAACTTCACATGGCGCTCGAAAATTTCCGACAGCGCCTGGGTGCGCGCCTCCATCAGCGTGTTGCCGGCCGACATGCCGTTGCTCACATACAGATTGCCGATGAGGTTGACCGGAAAGTAGACGGTCTCGCCGTCTGACAGGCGCCGGTAGGGCAGCGCGCAAATGCCGCGCGCCGCGTTGCCGGAGTTGAGATCGACGAGCTGCGCGGCGCTCACCGCGTCATCCGGGTTGTAGAAGGCGCGCAGCGCGGGGGTCAGCAGCCCGTCGGGCCAGGCGTCGCCGTCCAGCGGGAACCAACGCTCGCCGGGGGCATGCACATGGGCGCGTTGAGCGATGGTTTCGCCCAGATAAAAATGCGTCCAGAAATAATGGGTGGACAGGCGCTCGACAAACTCGCCCAGCGCGCTCGCCCGCGCCGCCAGTTCCGAGGCGCCCTTGCCGTTGGAGAACAACAGCGCGCAGTCGCGGTCACGCACATGTACCGACCACACGCCCTCCACCGGATTGAGCCAGGAGCGCTCTTCCATATGAAAACCCAGCGCGCCGAGCTTGTCGCGCAGCGTGGCGATGGACTGTTCGAGCGAGGCGTCTTTTCCGGGGATGAAGTGTTCGGGAGAGGTCATGGGCGGGGCCGGTGAGAATGGCCGCACAGCATAGGGCCTGCCCAGGGTTCACCTCTGCCCATGAGAAACACGCAGGGCTGCCCCAAGTGTCCTTATCCACCTCGCGGCTTGCAAGCCGCTCGGATTCTGCGCCGACCCTGGGGGCGCTCAGCCGGGCCGTTGCGTTTGGCGGCGGCGCAAGGTGCAAACCACTGCGAAGCCCGGCGGCATCGCGCGGATTTGCCACGCCACCATGGTGCCAAAAACTAGGTTCCTTCGGGGGGCAGGCTGTTCTCAGCCTCGCCAGCGGAGGGCTCTGCAGGCGCATCTTCAAGCGTCTGCGCGTCGGCAGCACCGCCCTCGGGTTTATTGGCCTTGCGCTGCAGCTTTTCCTGCTTTTTGCGCTCTTTGGCGAGTTCTTTCTGGCGTTTTTCGTAAGAGTAATTCGGCTTGGCCAATGTGCGGTCCTGGTCGGGGTAGAGAGAGTGCGCAACGCCGGTCAACGCTGCGCAATGCGTAAGGTCAGAATGACATGCTATCGAAAGGCCCGCGCCCTGATGGCTTGGCCGGGGGCGTTGCGGGCGTTCAGGCCGGTGGGTGTTGGGCCACCAACGCCATGATGCGCTCGATTTCGGCGTCGCGGATGCCAATGTCGCGCAAGGCTTGCGCCGTGCGGCTGACATACTCGAGTGTGGTGCCGTAGCGGCCACGGCAGGACTGGAGAATGTCGATCAACTGCCCGTCCTCCAGCGGGCCGGTGTAGCTCGGACTGCTGGGATGCAGGGTGAACGCCAGCGCCTGCACCGTGCCCTGCGGGGTGCGGCAGGCAATCCAGCGCGGGTCATACACGGCGCGCGGCATTTCGCGCTTCCACAGCTGGCGCAATTCACGCTCGGCGCAACGCTGCGACACGCGCAGCGCAATGCCGCTGCACGATCCGCCAGACATCAGCGCGAACACCAGGCCAGGCGCCTCCTCGGTGCCACGGTTGATGCGCGACCACATGCGCAGCGTGCGCCGCCAGCCCCACACCCGCGCGGCGCGCACTTCCTCATGCGCCACCTCCGGATTCCAGATCAGCGAGCCGTAGCCAAACACCCAGAGATCGCCCTGCGGGCGGCTGGCCAGCGTGGCCTCCAGCATGTCCTGCGGATCGCGCCCGGGGAATTGGGGCAGTCCGTGATCGTCATCGGCTTCGCGCATCATCCCTGCATTGTGCAAAAAACCGGCCGTACCGGCTCTGCGCAGATCAAAAAGATCAATGAAAGCCGGGCTCTGATTGAGCGCGGCGGAACGGGGCTGCCGTTGAGGAAACCGTCGATCTCACGCACAGCGTATTGATCCGGCACGTTGAAGCAGGAAACGGCCCCACTCCCCACCCCGACCCTCCCCACGACTGGGGAGGGAGAAAAACGGCGTCTTCCCTGCAGTGGAGTCGGTTGGGAGGGCTTACGCAGATCGCGCGCAGACCTGTTTTCTCCTCCCCCACGCCGTGGGGGAGGCGGGAGGGGGAGTCCGTTGCATGGCGTCGCCCATAACCCTTTCACGCCGCTCCATTCCAGATCAATAGTGGCTTTCGCGCCCAGCGGCCCGGTCAGGCCGGGCGCAGATTCATCGCGGCAGAACGGTGCTGCCCATGAGAAAGCGGTCGATCTCGCGCGCGGCTTGGCGGCCTTCGCGGATCGCCCACACCACCAAGCTCTGCCCGCGCCGCATGTCGCCTGCGGCGTAGACCTTGGGCACATTGGTGGCGTAGCCGCCTTCGTCTTCGGTGCCGGCTTTGGCGTTGCCGCGCGCGTCCTTGTCGATGCTGAAGGCCTCCAGCACGCTGCCCACCGGATGCACGAAACCCATGGCCAGCAGCACCAGGTCGGCCTGCAGGGTGAATTCGCTGCCGGGCACTTCCTGCATGCGACCGTCTTTCCACTCCACGCGGCAGGCCTTGAGCTGCTTGACCTTGTTCTTGTCTTTGCCGGTGCCGGGGATGAACTCCTTGGTGGCCACGGCCCAGTCGCGCGAGCAGCCTTCTTCATGGCTGCTGGAGGTGCGCAGCTTGATCGGCCAGTACGGCCAGACCAGGGGCTTGTTCTCTTGTTCGGGCGGTTGCGGCATGACTTCGAACTGGGTGATGCTGGCGGCGCCGTGGCGGTTGCTGGTGCCCACGCAATCGGAGCCGGTATCGCCGCCGCCGATCACCACCACATGCTTGCCGGTGGCCGTGAGCTGGCCCTTGAGCTTGTCGCCCGCGTTCACCTTGTTCTGCAGTGGCAGGAATTCCATGGCGAAGTGAATGCCGTCCAGCTCACGTCCGGGCACCGGCAGGTCGCGGGGAAATTCGGCGCCGCCGGTCAGCAGCACGGCGTCGAACTCGGCCTGCAACTGGGCGGGAGTGACGGTCTCTTTCGCCCAGTTGGCGACGGTGGCGCCGGGGCCGTCCTTGGGCAGTTCAGCCACCAGCACGCCGGTGCGGAAGGTCACGCCTTCGGCCTCCATCTGCGCCATGCGGCGGTCGATATGGCTTTTCTCCATCTTGAAGTCGGGAATGCCGTAGCGCAGCAGGCCGCCTGCGCGGTCGTTCTTCTCGAACACGGTGACGTCGTGCCCGGCGCGCGCCAACTGCTGCGCTGCGGCCAGGCCGGCAGGGCCGGAGCCAACCACGGCGACGGTCTTGCCGGTCTTGTGCGTGGGCGGCTGTGGGGTCACCCAGCCTTCCGTCCAGCCGCGGTCGATGATGGCGTGCTCGATGGACTTGATGCCCACCGGCAGTTCATTGATGCCCAGGGTGCAGGCCGATTCACATGGCGCAGGGCAGATGCGACCGGTGAACTCGGGGAAGTTGTTGGTGGAGTGCAGCACGTCGAGCGCCTGCTTCCAGTCGCCCGACCAGACCAGATCGTTGAAGTCGGGGATGATGTTGTTGACCGGGCAGCCGTTGTTGCAGAAGGGAATGCCACAGTCCATGCAGCGCCCTGCCTGGGTCTTGGCCTTGTCGTCCGGCAGTTCGTGGACGAATTCCTTCCAGTGCTTGAGGCGCACGGCGGGCGCTTCGTACTGCTCTTCCTGCCGTTCGAATTCCATGAATCCGGTAATTTTTCCCATGATCAATCCTTATTTGATGTCTGCACACTGGAGCCAATGAGGCGAAACCCGCCGGGCCGCCCCAAGGGTTTCGCGCTCCTTGAGCGGGGAGGCGGGCGCAGCGCAGGTTCTCGGGGTGGGTCTCATTTGGCGGGAACGCCGGTGTCTGCGGGCGCCTTGGCTTTTGCCGTGGCGGCCTGCGCCTCGCGCTTGGCGGCCATTTCGCCCAGGGCACGCTTGTATTCATGCGGGAACACCTTGACGAAGCGGCCGCGCGCGTCTTCCCAGGTATCGAGCAACTCGCGGGCACGCAGCGAGCCGGTCCAGCGCAGATGGTCTTGCAGCAGTTTGCGCAACTGCGCTTCGTCGGTCTGGCCACGGTGCCACAGCGCCTCGGCCATCTGCGCTTTCTGCTCGGCCGCAGGCAGCACCTTGTCGAGCGCCACCATGGCGGTGTTGCAGCGTTTGGAGAACAGGCCGTCGACGTCATAGACGTAGGCGATGCCGCCGCTCATGCCCGCGGCAAAGTTGCGGCCGGTTTCGCCCAGCACCAGCACGGTACCGCCGGTCATGTATTCGCAGCCGTGGTCGCCGGTGCCTTCGACCACGGTGGTGGCGCCGGAGTTGCGCACCGCGAAGCGCTCGCCGGCGACGCCGCGGAAGAAGGCCTCGCCTTCGATGGCACCGTAGAGCACGGTGTTGCCGACGATGATGTTGCCCGGCGCGTCGCCGCGGAAATCGAGGCTGGGGCGCACCACGACGCGGCCGCCGGACAATCCCTTGCCGGTGTAGTCGTTGGCTTCACCGATCAGGTAGAGCGTGATGCCGTTGCACAGGAAGGCGCCGAACGACTGGCCGCCCGTGCCTTCGAGCTGGATGTGGATGGTGTCGTCGGGCAGGCCATCGTGGCCATAGCGCCGCGCCACCTCGCCCGAGAGCATGGCGCCCACGGTGCGGTTGACGTTGCGCGCGTTCTGGATGAACTGCACCTTCTCGCCACGCTCCAGCGCGGGGCGGGCGCGTTCGATCAGCACATGGTCGAGTGCCTTGGCCAGACCGTGATCCTGCTCTTCCACCTGGCGGCGCGGCACATCGGCTGGCACATCGGGCTGGTGGAACACGCGGGAGAAGTCGAGCCCGCGCGCCTTCCAGTGCGCAACGCCTTTGCGCGCGTCGAGCAGATCGGCGCGGCCGACCAGATCGTCGAACTTGCGCACGCCGAGCTGCGCCATGATGGAGCGCACTTCCTCGGCGATGAAGAAGAAGTAGTTCACCACATGCTCGGGCTTGCCCGAGAACTTTTTGCGCAGCGCCGGGTCTTGCGTGGCCACGCCCACCGGGCAGGTGTTGAGGTGGCATTTGCGCATCATGATGCAGCCCTCGACCACCAGCGGCGCGGTGGCGAAACCGAATTCATCGGCCCCCAGCAGCGCGCCGATCACCACGTCGCGGCCGGTTTTGATCTGGCCATCGACCTGCACGCGAATGCGGCTGCGCAGGCGGTTGAGCACCAGGGTCTGCTGGGTCTCGGCCAGGCCGATTTCCCAGGCGGAGCCCGCATGCTTGATGGACGACAGTGGCGAAGCGCCGGTGCCGCCATCGTGCCCGGCAATCACCACATGATCGGCCTTGGCCTTGGCCACGCCGGTGGCCACCGTGCCCACGCCCGACTCCGACACCAGCTTGACGCTGATGGACGCGCGGGAGTTGGCGTTCTTCAGATCGTGGATGAGCTGGGCCAGGTCTTCGATGGAATAAATATCGTGGTGCGGCGGTGGCGAAATGAGACCCACGCCCGGCACCGAGTAGCGCAGCATGCCGATGTAGTCCGACACCTTGCCGCCGGGCAACTGACCGCCCTCGCCCGGCTTGGCGCCCTGCGCCATCTTGATCTGCAGCTCGTCGGCGTTGACCAGGTACCAGCTCGTGACCCCGAAGCGGCCCGACGCCACCTGCTTGATC
>JAFGXB010000106.1 GCA_016936875.1 Burkholderiaceae bacterium
GGCGGTGGCCCGGGTTGTGTGGCGCACCCTGCCGTTGCCGCGCTCTGGCGCAGCCGGATCAGCCGCCAGACCTGCAGTTTGTCGCGCTCGCTCATACCGCTCCAGCGTGCGATTTCGTCGAGGGTGCGCGCGCAGCCGCGGCACAGCCCGGACGTCTCGTCCATGGTGCAGACGTTGATGCAGGGCGAGGGAACGGCCATGATCAACGCGCCTGCGGCGCCACGCTGAGCGCGCTGGGCCGCACCGCCAGCCAGCGCACCAGATCGTCCGGCTGCAGCGCGAACACCGCGTGCGGATGGCCCGCCGCGGCCCAGACGCGATCGAAGCGCCACAGACTCTCGTCCAGCAGGGCGATGGGCGGTTGCGCATGGCCCACCGGGCTGACACCGCCGATGGCAAAGCCGGTGGCTGCACGCACGAAGTCGGCATCGGCCCGCGCCAGTTTGCCCACCTGCGCGGCCACCGCGTGCTCGTCCACCCGCCGGTCGCCAGCGCAGACCACCAGCACGGCGCGGTCACTGTCGGCATGGCGGAACACGATGGACTTGGCGATCTGCCCGAGCGCCACCCCGAGCGCGTCGGCCGCCTGCTGCGCGGTGCGGGCGGCGGCGTCGAGCATGACGGGCGGCTCGGCATGGCCCAGCGCGGCCAGTGCGTGGATCACGCGCTGCACGGAATCGGACGGGGATGAGATGGCGGTTGTTTGCATTGTTTTCATGCGCGTCGCGGTTCAGGCGGCGCAGGCCGGTTCGCCCTGCGCGGCGGCCCATTTGGCCAGCAGCGCCTTGCCGGCGCGGCTGTTGTTCGGGCGCTGGATGGCGCGGGTGATGAAGTCGCCCGCTTCGACCACGGCGCGCAGGTTCACGCCGGTTTCGATGCCCAGACCGTGCAGCAGGTAGAGCACGTCCTCGGTGGCGACGTTGCCGGTGGCGCCACGGGCGTAAGGGCAGCCGCCCAGACCGGCAACCGAGGAGTGAAAGCTGGCCACACCCAGTTGCAATGCGGCAAAGAGATTGGCCAGCGCCTGGCCGTAGGTGTCGTGAAAATGACCGGCGAGTCTGTCCATGGGAAAAACCGCGCCGCAAGCGGCGAACACGGCCTGCACGGCGCCTGGTGTTCCCACGCCGATGGTGTCGGCAATGTCGATGGAGTCGCAGCCCAGATCGGCCATGCGCTGCACCACACCGGCCACGGCCGAAGGCGGCACCGCGCCCTGATAGGGGCAGCCCAGCGCCACGGAAATGCTGCCGCGCAGCTTCACGCCCGCTGCCTTGGCGGCCTGCGCCACAGGGGCGAAGCGGTCGATGGACTCAGTGATGGAGCAGTTGATGTTTTTCTGCGCGAACGCCTCGCTGGCGGCGCTGAACACCACAACCTCGCCCACGCCGGCGGCCAGCGCCGCCTCCATGCCGTGCATATTGGGCACCAGCGCGGAATACACCGCGTCCGCGCGGCGGTGGATGCGCGCCATGACCTGCGCCGAGTCCGCCATCTGCGGCACCCATTTGGGCGAGACGAAGGCGGCGGCTTCAATGTTGGCAAACCCGGCGGCGGACAAGCGATTGACGAGTTCCACTTTCACGTCCAGCGGCACGGGCTGGGCTTCGTTCTGCAGGCCGTCGCGCGGACCAACCTCGACGACTTCGACGAATCGGGGCAAGGTGTTCATGGTGTGCATGGTCGTCTCCAATATTCAATAACCCAGCCGCATGTCGACCACGCCGCCAGGTTGTTCACCGCGCTCGATGGCGGCGATCTTGCGCATCACCTGCGCTGCCGACGGCCCCACCAGCGTCTGCGCCGCCACATGCGGGGTGATGCGCACGCGCGGGTGGCTCCACAGCGGGTCGCCAGCGGGCAGCGGCTCGGAGGCGAACACATCGAGCAGGGCGCTGGCGAGTTGCCCGCCGTGCAGCAAGTCGAGCAAATCGGCCTGATCGATCACCGCGCCCCGGCTGGCATTGATGAGATGCGCGCCTTGCGGCAAGCGACTGAGCGCAGCGTAATCGAGCAGGCCACGGGTGTCTGCGGTGAGGGGCAACAACACCACCAGCACCCGGGTCTGTGCCAAAAAAGTGTCCAGGCGCTCCAGCGGAAAGATGGGGCAGCTCAGGCCCGCGAGTCCGGCGTGCGACTGTCGCGACTGGCCGCTGCGGCTGCAGGCGTGGATGGGAAAGTCCATCGCCGCCACGCGCCGCGCGGCCGCAGCGCCCATCTGCCCGAGGCCAAGGAAGCCCACGGTGAAACTGGCGCGCGGCGGCAGGGGCAGCGACTCCCAGCGCTGCCGTGCCTGTTGCGCGGCGTAATCCGGCATGCGGCGGTAGGCGTGCAGCACGCCCTCGGCAACATAGTCGGCCATCTGCCGCCCCATGCCGGCATCTTCCAGGCGGATGAGGGGCACGCCGGGATGCAGACGGTGCAATTGCGGCGCGATGGCGTCCACCCCGGCACCCAGGTTGAACACGGCGCGCAGCCCCATCTGCCCCTGCAGCCAGTCCGTCGGCGGCTTCCATACCAGGGCAAAATCGGCCTGCGCGTCGGGCTGCGCGCTGGCGTCGATGACATCGATGGCCAGGCCGATCTCGAGCGCGTGCTGCACCAGCGCGTCGCGCCAGCGGCGGAAGGGCTCGTCCGGGTCCCAGACTGCCAGTTTCATGTGCGCCCCCTGGGCTGGCTCACCAGCCCTCCCCCCGCGGGGGATGAGGCCCGCGGCTCCAAGCTGCCCTGCGGCAGCTTGGACTGTGCCGAATCCGAGCGGCTTGCAAGCCGCGAGGTGGACAAGAAAACTTGGGACGGCCCTGCGTTTTCTTGGGTTTCCTTCTCGACCGCCAGTGGCCCAACCAGGCGCAGCAGCTCCACGCCTTCGCTCACCTGGTCGCCGACGGCATAGAGCACCTCGCTCACCTGTCCTGCCGACGGCGCAGAAAGGGTGTGCTCCATTTTCATCGCCTCAAGAACCAGCAGGGGGTCACCGGTCTGCACTGCGTCGCCCGGCTGCACATGCAGGGCGATGATCTTTCCGGGCATGGGCGCGGTCAGCCGACCGCCCGCCGCGCTGCCGTCGGCGGTGCCCAGATCGGCGCCCAGCCGCTGCAGCGTGGCCTGCTCTGCGCCCAAAAAAACCTGGAAGCTCATCTCGCCCAGACGCACCACGTCCATGCGCGCACGCTCAGCGCCCAGGGTGAGCACCAGCGAGAACGCCTGGGTGGCGTGGTCGACCCGCACAACGCGCGCGGAACAGGCAAAGGACTGCGGCTGCGCAGCACCAGGGGTCTGGACGCGCAAGGGCTGCCCCGCCGACGGCGGCAGCAGCGTGCAATCCAGCGGTCCCCAGGGACCGTCGAAGCGCATCGCACGCGGCGGCAGCACCCCGTTGGAAAAGCCGTCGCGAGCCGACCACGGATCGGCAGTCTGCAGCGCCCGCTCGCCTTCGAGCATGGCGCCGATGGCGGCGGCACAGGCCAGAGACGAAGACATGGACGGCGGCGCCAGCAGCACATCCTGCTGGCGGGAGATGAGCCCCGTATCGACCGCGCCCTGAGCGAACGCCGGGTCGCCCAGCAGGCGATGGAGAAACTGCACATTGGTCTGCAGTCCGGCGATGCGGGTCGCCTCCAGCGCCTGCCGCAACCGCAGCCGCGCCTGCTCGCGCGTTTCGCCCCAGGCGACGAGCTTGGCGATCATGGGGTCGTAAAACGGGGTGATGGCGTCGCCTTCGCGCACTCCGCTGTCAACGCGGAGGGGGGTTGCCCCCACGCTCGGGCCGCACCCTCGCTGCCACCCGAGGGGGCTGACCTCGCCTTGGGGCGGCCCGGCGACGAGGTCGATCCTGCCCGTCTCTATTGCCCCCACGCTCGGGCTGCCCCCTCGCTGCCCCCCGAGGGGGCTGACCTCGCCTTGGGGCGGCCCGGCGACGAGGTCGATCCTGCCCGTCTCGAAGGCCGTATGCGCGGGAAACGCCAGCCGCCGCAACTGGCCGGTGGACGGCAGGAACCCGGCCTCGGGATGTTCGGCGTACAGACGCGCCTCGATGGCATGGCCGCAGCAGCGCACCTCGGCCTGGCCGATGGGCAGCGGCTCGCCCGCGGCCACGCGCAGTTGCCACTCCACCAAGTCGAGCCCGGTGATCATTTCCGTCACGGGATGTTCCACCTGCAGCCGGGTGTTCATCTCCATGAAATAGAAGATCTGCGGCACGCCGACCTCACTGCACTCGACAATGAATTCCACCGTTCCCGCGCCCACATAACCCACGGCGCGGGCGGCGGCCACGGCGGCTGCGCCCATGTCGCGGCGCAGGGCTTCAGGCAGGCCGGGAGCCGGAGCTTCCTCGATGACTTTCTGGTGGCGGCGCTGCATGGAGCAATCGCGCTCGAACAGCCAGAGGCAATGTCCGTGCTGGTCGGCGAACACCTGAATTTCGATGTGGCGCGGGTTGCGCACCAGACGCTCGATCAACACCGCGTCGTTGCCGAAACTGCTGCTTGCCTCGCGGCGGCACGAAACCAGCGCCGCATCGAACGCTTCCGCGCTGTGCACCTCGCGCATGCCCTTGCCACCGCCGCCTGCACTCGCCTTGATCAGCACCGGAAAGCCGATGCGCACGGCTTCCGCCTTGAGCAGCGCCGCGTCCTGCGCCGCGCCGTGATAGCCGGGCACCAGGGGCACTGCGGCGGTTTGCATCAACTGTTTGGACTCGGCCTTGAGCCCCATGGCCTTCATGGCCGCGGGCGGCGGCCCGATGAACACCACCCCCGCCTCGGCGCACTGCTGCGCGAAGCCCGCGTTTTCGCTGAGAAAGCCGTAGCCCGGATGAATGGCCTGCGCGCCGGTCTCGAGCGCAGCCTGCAGAATGCGCTCGCCCCGCAGATAGCTCTGCGCCGCCTCGGCGGGGCCGATGCACACCGCCTCATCACACGCGGCCACATGCGCGGCCAGCGCATCCGCCTCGGAATACACCGCCACGGTCTGGATGCCCAGTTTGCGGCAGGTGGCCGCCACGCGGCAGGCGATCTCGCCGCGATTGGCGATCAGAATTTTCGTGAACATCTCAGCACTCCAAACACTGGGCCGCGGCGAGATCACCTGCGACGGCGCTGCGCGCCTGCAGTCGATTTGGCTTCGCCGCTGCGTCCCGGCACTGCCGGGACTGGTCGCCGCGATTGGCGATCAGAATTTTCGTGAACATCTCCGGTCTCCGTGTCGTGGCATGCCTGGATGCAGCCATCAATTTGTTTTGTCTTTGAAGGGCACGTCCGTCGCACCGTGCGCAGGCTGCGTTGCGTTGGGGTCTGGCCTGCCGCTGAACATCCGCACCATGCGCCCGAGCAGGCCGCGCACGAAGTGAAAACTCTTGCGCGCCAGCCAGACCATGACGATCAGCACCCCCACCAGGGCGATGAAAAACAGCGCCGGGTGCAGCCAGGCGAGCGCCAGCCCGCCGAGCACCAGGGCATCTTCGCCGAACGACGCGCCCACATTGGAGAACGGTTCGGGCGAGGTGTTGATGGCCGCCCGCGTGGAGAGTTTGGTGCCGTGGCTCACCGCGGCCAGACTGCCACCGGCCACCGCCGCCAGCGCCGCGACAACGGTGTGATCCAGCCCGAACACACTGGCGGCCAGCACGGCGCCAGCCGGAATGCGCAGCAGGGTGGAGATGAAGTCGAGCAGGCTGTCCACGCCAGGAATCTTGTCACCAACGAATTCAAGAAACGCCAGAAACCCGGTGATGCCCACCGCCACCGGGCTGGCCAGCGCCTGCAGACCAGCCGGCAGATGCACCCATCCCGCGAGCCCGGCGGCCCCCACGGCGAACATCACCAAAAAGGCGCGCAGACCGCTGGCCCAGCCAAGCGCCGCGGCCATGGCGAGGAGTTGCAGGGTGTCGAGTGCGGGGGGTTGCATGGGTGGGCTCCGGGCGCTCAGGCGCTGGGTTGCAGGGCAATGGTGCGGCGCGGGGCTGGCGTGCCCGGCGAGTCCAACACATCGGGCCCGGGCGCTGCGTTGCCGCTGGCGTGCAGACCCAACCGGGTGAACAGCGCGCGGTCGGCGTCCACCTCGGCATTGCCGGTCACCAGCAAGGTGTCGCCGTAAAAAATGGAATTGGCCCCGGCGAGAAAACACAGCGCCTGGATGCCGTCGCCCAGTTCCTTGCGGCCTGCCGACAGCCGCACCCAGGCGCGCGGCATGGTGATGCGCGCGGCGGCAACGGTGCGCACGAATTCGAAGGGATCGAGATCGGGCGCGTGCTGCAGCGGCGTGCCGACGACGCGCACCAGGGAATTGATCGGCACGGACTCGGGATAGGGGTCGAGCCCGGCCAGCTCGGCCAGCAGACCGGCGCGGTCGCGCCGCGTCTCGCCCATGCCGACGATGCCGCCGCAGCACACCGCCATGCCTGCGCTGCGGACATGCTGCAAGGTGTCGAGCCGCTCCTGATAGGTGCGGGTGGTGATGACCTTGCCGTAGAACTCGGGCGAGGTGTCGAGGTTGTGGTTGTAGTAGTCGAGCCCGGCTGCGGCCAGGCGCTGCGCCTGCGCGGGTTGCAGCATGCCCAGGGTCATGCAGGTTTCCAGGCCAAGCGCCTTGACGCCTTCGACCATGGCCGCCACTTTGTCGATGTCGCGGTCTTTCGGCTCGCGCCAGGCCGCGCCCATGCAGAAGCGGCTGGCACCGGCGTCTTTCGCGGCGCGGGCGTTGGCCAGCACCAGGTCCACGTCCATCAGCTTGTCGGCCTTCACGCCCACGTCGTAATGCGCCGATTGCGGACAGTAGCCGCAGTCTTCGGCGCAGCCGCCGGTCTTGATCGACAGCAGCGAGGAGAGCTGGATTTCGGCGGGATCGAAATGCGCGCGGTGCACCTGCTGCGCCTGCCATAGCAGATCCGGCAA
>JAFGXB010000107.1 GCA_016936875.1 Burkholderiaceae bacterium
CCGAGCAGCGCGGCAGGCCGAGTGAAGGCGATGCGTGTGAAGCTGGGCGACAAGGTGAACGAAGGCGTGGTGCTGCTGGAGCTTGAAGCGGATGGCGCGGAGCAAGCGGCATCCGCAGCTGTCGCTGCACCCGCCGCCGCGACTCCCACCGCTGCCGCGCCGGTTGCGGCCGCAACAACGTCTGCCGTACCCGCGCCGCAGGCAGCCGAGGCCTTCGCGGGCAAGGTCGATGTGGAGTGCGATGTGCTCGTGCTCGGTTCCGGCCCTGGCGGTTACTCCGCTGCGTTTCGCGCCGCGGATCTCGGGCTCAAGGTGGTTTTGGTCGAGCGCTACGCGCAGCTTGGCGGCGTGTGCCTGAATGTCGGCTGCATTCCGAGCAAGGCGTTGTTGCACGTTGCCGCAGTCATCGACGAGGCGGCGCACTTCGCCGAGCTTGGCGTGACGTTCGACGCGCCCCGGGTAGACCGCGCCAAACTGGCCGCGCACAAGGCCAAGGTGGTGGGCAAGCTCACCGGCGGACTGGCGGCCATGGCCAAAATGCGCAAGGTGACGGTCGTGCGCGGCTACGGCAGCTTTGTCGATGAGCACCATGTGGCGGTGGAGCTGACCGAGGGCGATGCGCAGGCCAAAACCGGGACGACGCAGACCGTGCGTTTCCAGCGCGCCATCATTGCCGCCGGCAGCCAGGCGGTGCGCCTGCCCTTTCTGCCGGACGATCCGCGCATTGTCGATTCAACCGGCGCGCTGCAGCTCGACACCGCACCCAAGACCATGCTTCTCGTTGGCGGCGGCATCATCGGCCTGGAAATGGGCACGGTGTATTCCACCCTGGGCGCGCGGCTGGACGTGGTGGAAATGCAGGACGGCCTGATGCCCGGCGCCGACCGCGATCTGGTCAACGTCTGGCAAAAATTCAACGCCAAGCGTTTCGACCGGGTGATGCTCAAAACCAGAACCGTGGCCGCCGAGGCCAAACCCGATGGCATCTGGGTGCGCTTCGAAGGGGAGGGCGCACCCACTGAACCGCAGCGCTATGACCTGGTGCTGCAGGCCGTGGGGCGCGCGCCCAATGGCCGCAAGATTGGCGCCGACAAGGCCGACGTGGCGGTGGACGAGCGCGGCTTCATCGCTGTGGACTTGCAACTGCGCACCAATGTGCCGCATATCCACGCCATCGGCGACATCGTCGGCCAGCCCATGCTGGCGCACAAAGCCGTGCACGAAGGGCATGTGGCGGCCGAAGTGTGCGCGGGCGAATTGAAGGGCGATGCCGCTTTGGCAAAGGCCACATTCGACGCCCGTGTGATTCCCAGCGTGGCCTATACCGATCCCGAAATCGCCTGGGTCGGCCTGACCGAAGACGCGGCCAAGGCGCAAGGCATCGCCGTGACCAAGGGGCTGTTTCCGTGGACGGCCTCGGGCCGCGCCATTGCCAACGGCCGCGACGAAGGCTACACCAAGCTGCTGTTCGACAAGGCCACGCACCGCATCGTCGGCGGCGGCATTGTCGGCACCCATGCGGGCGACCTGATCGGGGAGATTGCGCTTGCCATTGAAATGGGCGCAGACGCGGTGGACATCGGTCGCACCATTCATCCGCATCCCACGTTGGGTGAATCCATCGGTCTGGCGGCCGAAGTCGCCGAAGGAGTCTGCACCGACCTGCCGCCGGCAAGGCGATAAAAAACGGGCTTCAGCCCGTTTTTTATGCTGCCGCAAGGCCCGGCAAGCGCTGGCTCATTGCCCGCCGGGATCGCTGGGCGCGGGCTGCTGCGGATCGTCTTGCGCTACTTCTGTGTGCGCGCCGGTCAAGATGCGGCGGGCGCCATCAAAGCGTTTGGCCCAATAGGGCGTATCGAGGTTCTCGACACGGACGGTCTCGCCCGGGCGCGGCGAATGAATGAACTGGCCGTTTCCGATATACATGCCGACATGCGAGAAAGCCCGGCGCAAGGTGTTGAAAAATACCAGATCCCCGGGCTTGAGCTGGCTTTCAGAAATCTTTTCGCCCTCGCGGGCCTGCTGCGCGGCGTTGTGCGGCAGCACCGTGCCCAGCGTTTCCTGATAGACGTAGCGCACGAAACCCGAGCAATCGAAGCCGCTGCGCGCCGAGTCGCCGCCATAACGGTATTTCACACCGAGAAAGCTCAGCGCATTGACCACCAGATCGGACGCGCGGGTGGAGACCTGATGCACAAAACCGTTGTTGGTCAGCCATTGCTTCAGCGAGGCATCGTCGCGCTGGGCGTTCTGCACGTCTTGCACCGCACGGGCCGAAGGCTGCGCCGGATCGATTTGCGGCAACACGACCGAGTCGGCCCAGGCCGGCGTGCGGCACAGCATGCAGCACGCAAAAAAGAACGAAGCGAACAGGGGATTGACACGCATAAGCATGCGAATTTAGGTAAATTGACCAGCGATGTCAACGATTGTGCGGTGCAAAATAAATTCCATTCAGGAGACACACGATGTTCACGGCTTGGCGGTTGGATCAAACAGAGCAGGGTTTCCACGCGGCAATGGCGCAGTTCCAGGACAGCGATCTGCCCGAGGGGAATGTGACGGTGGCGGTGGACTATTCCACTCTCAACTACAAGGATGCGTTGGCATTGACCCATCGTGGCCTGTCGTGCGGCGTTGGCCGATGGTGCCTGGCATCGATGGAGCGGGAACGGTGCTGGAGAGTTCACACCCCGATTGGCAGCCGGGCGACCGGTGGCTGCTCAACGGCTGGGGGGTGGGCGAAACGCATTCGGGTTGTCTGAGCCAGCGCGCGCGTTTGAACGGCGACTGGCTGATTCCCCTGCCGAAAGGGTTCACCGCCCGCCAGGCGATGGCTCTGGGCACGGCAGGCTACACCGCAGCCCTGTGCGTGTTGGCGCTGGAGCGCCACGCGGCCAGTCCGGCTCAGGGCGAGGTTTTGGTGACGGGTGCCAGTGGGGGGGTGGGCAGCGTGGCCGTGGCGCTGCTGGCCAAACTGGGGTGGACCGTGGTGGCCTCCACCGGCAAATTGCAGGAGGAGGCCTATCTGCGGGAACTCGGCGCAGCGGAAATTCTCGACCGCAAGTCTTTGTCCGCCCCCGGAAAACCCTTGCAGAGGGAGCGGTGGGCCGCTGTGGTGGACACGGTGGGCAGCCAGACGCTTGCCAATGCCTGCGCGCAGACCCGGTGGGGCGGTGTGGTCGCGGCTTGCGGTCTGGCCGGGGGCATGGATTTCCCGACAACCGTGGCACCGTTCATTCTGCGCGGGGTGACGCTGGCTGGCATCGACAGTGTGATGCAGCCGCGGTCGGCCCGCTGCAAGGCGTGGCAGAAACTGGTGGATCTGGTCGATGCGCAGACGCTTGACCGCATTGCCCATGACATCCCGCTCGACCAGGCGGCAACGGCTGCGCAGGAACTTCTCGACGGGCGGGTGCGCGGGCGTCTGGTTGTCAAACTCTGATTGTGTGGCGAGACGCGTGGGATGTCGGGCGTCAGTTCGGCGTCAGCGCCCATTTTTAGGCTGGTTCGCGCCTTAACGACAAAGACATAGGAGACAGCGTGATGCCCGATGCGTCTTACGCGGCGTTTTACCGCCGCAGCGTGGATTCCCCCGAAACCTTCTGGGCCGAGCAGGCGCAGGGCATCGACTGGCAACGGCCCTGGGACACTGTGCTCGATCGCAGCAGGCCGCCCTTCGCTGCCTGGTTCGTGGGCGGTCAGACCAATCTCTGCCACAACGCGGTCGACCGGCATCTGGCGGATCGCGCGGAGCAAGCCGCATTGATTTACGTCTCCACCGAAACCGGGCAGGAACGCACCTACACCTATGCCGATCTGCACCGTGAGGTGCAGATCATGGCCGCAAGCCTGCAGAGTCTGGGTGTGACCAAGGGCGACCGTGTGCTGATTTATATGCCCATGATTCCCGAGGCCGTCTTTGCCATGCTGGCCTGCGTGCGGCTGGGGGCGGTGCACTCGGTGGTGTTTGGCGGATTTGCCTCGGTGAGCCTGGCTGCGCGCATTGATGATGCGCGTCCAAAGGTGATCGTCAGCGCAGACGCCGGGTCGCGCGGTGGCAAAGTCATGCCGTACAAGCCTTTGCTCGATGACGCCTTGCGCTTGTCACAGCATCCGCCCGGACAAGTCATCGTGGTGGATCGCGGGCTGGCGAATTGGGCACGCCAGCCAGACCGGGATTTCAGTTACACCGACCTGCGCGCCCAGCATGCCCAGGCGCAAGTGCCCTGCGTCTGGGTAGAGTCCACGCACCCGAGCTACATCCTTTACACCTCGGGAACCACGGGCAAACCCAAGGGCGTGCAACGCGACACCGGCGGCTATGCCGTGGCGCTGCATCTGTCCATGCGCGTGGTCTATGGCGGCAAACCGGGAGAGACGTTTTTCTGCACCAGTGACATCGGCTGGGTCGTCGGGCACAGTTATATCGTCTACGCGCCGCTGCTCGCCGGCATGACGACCATCCTCTACGAAGGCACACCCATCCGCCCGGACGCCGCGGTGTTCTGGCGCGTGGTGGAGCAGTACCGTGCCAATCTGCTGTTCTCCGCGCCGACGGCCATGCGCGTGCTCAAGCGTCACGATCCGGCCTTGCTGCAGCGCCACGACCTATCGAGCCTGCGTACCATTTTTCTTGCAGGCGAGCCGCTGGACGAACCAACCGGCCGCTGGGTGGCCGAATCGCTCGGGAAGCCCGTGATCGATAATTACTGGCAGACGGAAACCGGCTGGCCCATCCTGGCGACACCGCAAGGATTTCCAGACGTGGCCGCGCGTTCCGGCTCCCCTGGCGTGTCCATGCCTGGCTACAAAGTCTGCCTGCGCAATGAAACCGACGGCGCCCCCACCGTGGCCGATGAAAAGGGCGTTCTGGCCATCGACTGGCCATTGCCGCCCGGCTGTCTGCAAACCATCTGGAACGATGATGCGCGGTTTGTCAATACCTACTGGAGTACATACCCCAACCGGCAGGTGTATTCCACCTTTGACTGGGGCCGCCAGGATGCCGATGGCTATCTCTATATCCTCGGCCGTACAGATGACGTGATCAACGTCGCCGGGCATCGTCTGGGCACGCGAGAAATTGAAGAGAGCATCAGCGCGCATCCGGCTGTGGCCGAAGTGGCTGTGGTGGGGGTGCAGGATGCGCTCAAGGGACAGGCCGCCTGGGCCTTTGTGGTGTTGCGACCGGGTCTGGGGGATGTCGGAGCCGCCACGCAGCAAGCCTCCATCGCAGCGCACGTCGACGCGCAACTCGGTGCGGTGGCCCGGCCACAGCGCATCTGCCTGGTCACCGCCTTGCCCAAGACGCGCTCCGGAAAAATGCTGCGCCGTGCAATCCAGGCGATTTGCGAAGGCCGAGACCCCGGCGATCTCACTACACTCGAAGATCCGCTTGCACTTCAGCAAATTCCTGATGCAATTGCGCGCCCCTGACTAGGGAAACTCCTAGCCGCCAAGGGTGGACAAGAACGCCCATGGTTTGAAAAATATCAGTGCTTGCTTATAAGCAAATTCACATGCCACAAAACGACACGCTCCCGGAATTGGTCACATCGCCCGCAGACGATCTCTCGGTTGATGCAGGCCGGGTTTTCGATACCGCCGCAGAACTCTTTGGTGTTCTCGCAACACCGTTGCGTCTGCGTATCCTCAATTCCATCTGCACGGGTGAAAAAAGCGTGAGTGACATCATGAGCTCGGTCGATTCGACCCAGCCCAACGTGTCGCAGCATCTCAAGGTGTTGTATCAAGCCGGCGTAGTCGCCAAACGGCGCGTCGGCAATCTGGTTTACTACCGTGTGCAAAGCGAGAAGGCAGTGCAGTTATGCCGGACCGTGTGCACGCAAATTGCCATCGAGCTCGATGATCCTGAATCAGTTTCCCAAGCGGATCGTTTGGCCCGGCGTGCTTACTAAAAGCGAGAAAGAGGATGAGTGACTACACAAAAAAGCTAGGCCGGCTGCGCAAAGCGCCGGAAGACTTCCTGAGTTCTGAGCAGGTCGCTCAAGTTCAGGCGGGCCGCCGCGATTTTTTGCGTAAGACATTTCTCACCGCCACGGCCACCATGGCTGCTGGTGGTGCAGCAAATGCTTACGCCGACGATCGTAAAGATTGGGACGGGGAGAAGGGCAGCAAGCTCATTCTCGACAAACCCGAGTGGGGCACCACCCTGGGCCGTGGTGTGGATGAGCCTCCCTACGGCATGCCGATCAAGTACGAAAAAAATCTCGTGCGCCGCATCAGCCCCGGTCTGGCCGCCGTCACGCAGGCAAACGTGGCATTTGCGCCACTGCAAGGTATGTTCGGCATCATCACGCCGTCCGGCCTGCATTTCAACCGCTCGCACCAGGGTTGGTATGAGATCAACCCCGAGGAGTTCCGCCTGATGGTGATGGGCGAAAAAGGCTTGATCAAGAACCCCAAGGTGTACTCCGTGGGCGACATCATGCGCATGCAGCCCGTTTCCCGCATTCACTTCATCGAGTGCGGCGCCAACTCGGCGATGGAGTGGGGTAATGTCGCTGTGCCGACGGTGCAGTACACCCACGGCATGGTTTCCTGCAGCGAGTTCACCGGCGTTCCGCTGATCGATCTGCTCGAAGACTGCGGCGCCGACCTTAAAGGCGTGCGCTTCATCATGGCCGAAGGCGCGGATGGTTCTCACGAAAACCGCACCATCCCCATGTCGCTCGTGTTGTCTGGCGAGGTTCTGGTGGCTTACGGCCAAAACGGCGAAATGCTCCGTGCCGAAAACGGCTATCCGCTGCGCTTGGTTGTGCCGGGTGTTGAGGGCGTGTCCCAGATCAAATACCTGCGCCGCATCAAGCTTGGCCGCGCACCTTTTGCCACCAAGGACGAAGTGCTGGGCTACGTTGACATGATGCCCGACGGCATTCAGCGCCAATACACCTCCGTCATGGAGTGCAAGTCGGTCATTACCTCGCCCTCGGGCGGACAGGTGTTGATGGATCAGGGTGTGTACAACGTGACCGGTATCGCCTGGTCGGGCCGTGGCAAGATCAAGCGCGTTGACGTCTCCTTCGACGGCGGCATCAGCTGGAAGCCCGCGCGTGTGGAAGGCCCGGTGCAAAACAAGGCACTGACGCGTTTCAACATCCCCTGGGTGTGGAATGGCAAGTCGGCCTTCCTGCAAAGTCGCGCTGTGGACGAAACCGGCATGGTGCAACCCACCTACCAAGAGCTGCGCAAAATCCGCGGTACCCGCTCGGTCTACCACAACAACGCAATTCAAACCTGGCAAGTTGAAGAAACTGGAGATATTCGCAATGTCCAACTCGCGAATTCGTAAGGCCGCGCTGGCGGTTATTTTGGGTGGGGCCTTCGTGGGCTCTGCATTGGCGGCAGGCGTACCTGTGAACACCCGTGTTCCGGCGCACGACATCAAGACCGACGGCATGCTGGGTCGCACAGCAACCCCTGACGAAATTCAGGCATGGAATATTGACGTCCGCCCTGATTTCGCGGGTTTGCCTCCTGGTCAGGGCAGCGTTGCCACGGGAACAAAATTGTGGGAAGCTAAATGCGCCTCCTGCCACGGCGACTTTGCCGATTCCAATGCGGTCTTTCCTCCCTTGGTCGGCGCGTATCAGGCATCCAAGCAGGACATCAAGACGGGCCGGGTTGCTGCGCTGGTGAATGGCGGTACATCCATCGAGCGTTTGTCCACTGTGTCAACCCTGTTCGACTACATCCACCGCGCCATGCCGTGGAATGCGCCGTTGTCCCTCAGCTGGGATGACACCTATGCGCTGGTCGCCTACTTGATGAATCTGGCTAATGTGGTGCCAAGCAATTTCGTGCTCACCCGCGACAACGTGCAACAAGTTCAGGACATGCTGCCCAATCGCAATGGCATGACCTGGAACCACGGCATGTGGCCCGGCAATGAGATCGGTAATGGGGGTATCCCGGATACTCACAACGTCGAATGCATGAAAGACTGCGCTCCGAAGCCCAAGGTCGAAACCTTCATCCCTGCCTACGCCATGAACACCTGGGGTAATCTGGCTGATGAAACCCGTCCCTGGGGTCCGATCCGTGGTCTGGTGACGGTCTCTCAGGCGGAGTTGAAAAAAGCCGAGGAGAAAAAGGCATCTGCTGCCAATGATCCCAATGCAAAGGTGATTGCGTTGATCAAGGGGAGTGGCTGTATCGCCTGCCACAGCTTCGGTGACAACAAGCTGGTTGGGCCGGGTTACAAGGAAATCGCCGGGAAGTATGCTGGTAAAAAGGACATGATTGCCGAACTCACCACGCGCATCATCAAAGGTGGCTCGGGTGTCTGGGGGTCAATGCCCATGCCGCCGCAGACCATCAGCGAAGCAGATGCCAAGATGATTGCCGAATGGGTTGTCGACGGCGCCAAGCAGTAATACGTTATCTAGATGCAGGGTTGCCCTGTTCACTTTAAGGAGAAGACTGATGAATCAAACTCGTCGCCAGGTCATGCAGATCGGTGCAGGCGCAGCCGCCTTGGGCGTTGCTGCAACGGCAGGTCTCATGCCCAATGTCGCCCTGGCCGCTGATGCCCCGGGTTGGAACGCCCCCCTGTTCGAAGCCAAAACATTTGCTGATGCGGCCAAGATTTGGGGTGGTACACCGACCGAAAGCACCGATGTGTCCATTATTGGTCCGGACATCGCTGAAAACGGTGCCGTGGTACCTATTGGTGTCAAGAGCAATGCCGCCGGCACCACCGCCCTGGGCATCGTGGTCGAAAAGAACCCGACCGTGCTGGCTGGTCAGTTCAACATGACTGACGTCTCGGTGCCCAATGTGGCCACTCGCGTCAAAATGGCCCAAACCTGCAATGTTTACGCTGTGGCGAAAGTCGGCGACAAACTGTTGTTCAGCAAGAAGGAAATCAAGGTCACTCTGGGTGGTTGCGGCGGCTAATCGCGGCGCAGTACATTCATTGAAATCTTCAGATTCTGCTGATTCACAGCAATCACTCAAATTAAAGGAGTAAAACTATGGCTTTCCCGATGCGTATGCGGGCTAACATTGAAGGCGACGCAGTTGTCGTGCGCGTTCTGATGACCCACCCCGAAGAAACCGGTCTGCTGAAAGACAAAGCTGGGCAGGTTATTCCGGCACATTTCATCCAATCCGTCACTTGCAAGAGCAATGACAAAACTGTGCTGACCTGTGACTGGGGTACTGCCATTTCCAAGAACCCGTTCCTGGAATTCCGCTTCAAGGGTGGCAAGTCTGGTGACAAAGTGACAGTATCCTGGATCGATAACAAGGGCGATACGTCCACTGCAGACACCACGGTGTCCTGATGCATCTTTTGCGCGAGGTCAAACGGCCTCGCGCATTCTGATTTATTCACCGCTGCGAGGAGACTATGAGAAACCGTACAAAAAAGACGGCCATCTTGGCCGGGGTTGCACTACCCGCCATGTTGTGGGTTGGAGGATTTGCCACACAGGCAAACGCGGCCTCAATTACGAATGAAGGCAATCAATATCTTGCCTTGATGAATGAGATGGGTGGTAATCCTGCCGACTTCAATATTGATGACGGCAAGAAGCTTTGGACCGAAAAACGCGGTCCTAAAAAGGCATCGATGGAGCAGTGCAATCTGGGCCTTGGCCCTGGCGTGCTCAAAGGCGCGTATGCTCAACTGCCACGCTACTTTGCCGATACCGGCAAGGTGCAAGATCTGGAATCACGTTTGATCACCTGTATGGAAACCCTGCAAGGTTTCACCGAGCAACAGGCTGCACATGATGCATTTGCCAAGGAGAGCGGCAATGCAACGCCTTTGGTCAATATGGCGATGTATGTTGCCCATGAGTCGGACAATATGAAAATCGCCATTCCGCAGAGCGCCCCGGAAGAAAAACTGGCGTATGAGAACGGCAAGAAGCTGTTCTTCTATCGCGGTGGGCCTTTCAGCTTCTCCTGTGCGACCTGCCATTCCGAAAAAGACAAGCGCATCAAGATTTCAGCGCTGCCTGACCTCGTCGATACCGGCCCCAAAGGCGCTGCGGTCTCTTATGCAACCTGGCCCGCCTATCCAAATTCGCAGGGTGTCGCCCGTACGCTCGAATGGCGTATGTTGGCTTGCTTCCGCCAGCAACGCTTCCCCATGCCCAAGATGACGTCCGATGCGGTTATCGACCTGATTACTTACATGGGTGTGAATTCGAATGGCGCGACGCTGCACACGCCCTCGTTCAAGCGCTGAGACCTGAGGAGACAACATGAAAAGAACCACTTTGTTCGTACTCATGACGGCGGCAGCTGGAGTTCTTGGCGGCTGCGCAGGCATGAATCAATCCGCCTCCAATGGTGGGAATCCGTTCGATACGGCGTCATTTCAGAGCATTCTGAAAAACGACTTTGCTCCCAAGGGCCAAGCCAAGCTTGACCGCCTCGTTCAGACCAAGCAGCAATATGAATGCTCCAAATATGAATATCTGGGCAAACCGGTTCCTGCGGATGTGAGCAAAAAGCTGGAGTCCGAAGCGATGGCCGGGATTGTCTATCCGAAAGATGGCCAATTTCTGGGTGACTGGAAAGCGGGCTTGAAAATTGCGCAAGATGGCAAGGGCAAGCAATGGAGCGATAATCCGGCCACCCCCAGCGGTGGCAATTGCCTGGCCTGTCATGAGATGGTCAAGAACGATCTTTCTCAGGGCAATATTGGTCCGTCGCTTCTGGACTATGGCAAATTGCGCGGTAACAGTGAGGCCATCCTGAAGTACACATGGGGCCGTTTGTATGACTCTGCGGCTTACAATGCCTGCAGTTGGATGCCGTCTTTCGGTGCGCACCATATTCTGACTGAACAGCAGATGAAAGATGTGATGGCGCTTCTGATGGATCCGAAGTCTCCCGTTAACGCGAACTAATAATAAAAAATTTAATTTGAGTGGTGCCCGCCTGATCGCTATTGGTTTGGCGGGCTTTTTATTTTTTTGATAAGGATATGTGAATGAGCCTGACCCGTCGTGAATTTATGGGCGTATTGGCGGCTGCTGCGGCCACTGGTTTTCCCATGGCCCGCGAAGCAACCGCCGCGGAAGTCAAAAGCCTGTATAACCCACCCAAGACTGGTAATGTGCATTTTCTGCACATGACGGATAGTCACGCGCATTTGCGTCCAGTGTATTTCCGTGAGCCGAATGTGAACATCGGGATTGCCGGAATGGAAGGGCATTTGCCTCACCTTGTCGGCACGAATTATCTCAAGCGCGTCGGCTTCAAGCCGAATACCCGCGAGTCTTATGGCTTTACCTACCTCGATTTCGAGCGTGCGGGCAAGCAGTACGGGAAAATGGGCGGCTATGCCCATATCGCAACACTGGTGAAGCAGCTGAAGGCATCACGCCCTGGCGCTCTGCTGCTGGACGGTGGCGACACCTGGCAAGGAACAGCTCTAGCCCTTTGGACCAAGGGACAGGACATGGTCGACGCGCAGTTGAAGCTCGGCGTTGACGTGATGACTGCCCACTGGGAATTCACGTATGGCCAAGACCGTGTGAAAGAGATCATCGAGAAGGATTTCAAGGGCAAGATCGATTTCGTCGCGCAGAATGTCAAAACGGCCGATTTCGGCGACCCGGTGTTCCCGAACTACGTCATGAAGCAGATGAATGGCGTGCAGGTCGCCATCATCGGGCAGGCTTTCCCCTATACCCCGATTGCCAACCCCGGTTATCTGATTCCCGACTGGACTTTCGGGATTGACACCGATCACATGCAGAAGGTGGTCAAGGAAGTCAAGCAGAAGGGGGCGCAATTGGTTGTGGTCATCTCGCACAACGGGATGGATGTGGACCGCAAGATGGCCAGCTTGGTCGAGGGCATTGATTGCATCTTCGGCGGCCATACGCACGATGGCGAGGCCGTCGCGGTGGAGATCCGTCGTCCCTCGGGCGGTATGACGCTGGTCACCAACGCGGGCTCCCATGGCAAGTTCATGGGTGTGATGGACTTTGATGTGCGTGGCGGCAAGATGGTGGGCTACAAATACAAGTTGTTGCCCGTGTTCTCCGAGCTGCTGCCGGCTGATGCCGAAATGGAAGCGCTGATCAACAAGGTGCGCGCTCCATATGAGAGCAAGCTCACAGAAGTGCTGGCGCACACCGAGGGTGTGTTGTATCGCCGTGGCAATTTCAACGGCACTTGGGATCAGTTGGTTGTCGATGCGATGCTGGCGGTTCGCGGGGGCGATCTGGCGTTCTCTCCGGGCTTCCGCTGGGGTGGAAGCCTGTTGCCCGGCGCGCCGATTACACGCGAAGACATGATGACGCAACTGGCGATCACCTATCCGTATTGCACGCTGTCTGACATGACGGGCGAGACGGTCAAGAACGTGATGGAAGACGTCTGCGACAACCTGTTCAACCCAGATCCGTATTACCAGCAGGGCGGTGATATGGTGCGTCTTGGCGGGCTTGAATACACCTGCGCGCCGAAGGAGAAGATTGGGAACCGCATTCAGGACATGCGCCTGGGTGGCAAGCCAATTGATCCGAAGAAAACCTACAAGGTGGCTGGCTGGGCTCCGGTGCAGCAGGCGAGCGCCACGCCAGACAATCCGCCGATCTGGGACATCGTTGAGGAATATCTGAAACACCACAAGGTCATCAAACCCCTGAAGGTGAACGAGCCCAAACTCATTGGTGTCAAGGGCAACCCAGGCTTGGCGCAATACAACAAAATGTTCTGATTGATCAACCGCTGCGCTAAACAAACGGCCCGCACACACTGCGGGCCGTTTGCGTTGAAAATGGACAAATCCCGAATACAGCTTCGACTTGAAGAAGCTTGTTCAAAGTTTTGATCTTGCTACGCATTCTGGCCTTTGATAAGCTAGTCATATTCTTTTCATCTTTCCGTCATCGTCGTCATGCGAGCCCCCATTTTTTCTTTGTCATTGCGTTGGTCGGGGCGATTGCTTGCGGCAGTGTTGCTCGTGTCGCTGGGCAGCATGCCGACTTATGCCGCAGTCAATAAAGAGGTCAAACGGGAGGTCAGCCAGCAGCAGGTTTTGAAGAAAAAGCCTGTGACACACTCAAGAGAGGCCCGTCGAAAGGCGCTTGAGAAGCCGGTTGCGCGAACGCGAGTTGCCAAAGGGGCTGTTTCAAAGACAGGCGGCGCGCGCCAAGTGGCGCATATTGTGAAACGCCAGCGCGTTTCGGAGAAGCGCGTTGCAGCAAACCGTGTTGTGGTGAAGCTGCGTGGGAAGGCACCGCTCGTGGCAAAGCCCAAGTCGGTGAAGGCTGTCGCGTCTCGTCGTCCTGATCCAAAAATTTTGAGAACGGCGCTTGTTTCCGGTGCGGCCTCATCCGCGGTGCGCCCGACGGATCAATTGCAGGTTTCGGCCGTGTCGACGGCGGCGAACAATGACCCCGTATCGTTGCGCTCCGGTTCTGCTTTGGTGGTGGACGAGGGGACAGGGCGCGTTCTCTTGAGCAAAAACGCGGATACGACGCGGCCCATTGCGTCGCTCACCAAATTGATGACGGCGGCGGTGATACTCGATGCACGCCAGCCTATGGATCAGATGATCGAGATCACCGATGCGGATATCGATACGCTGAAATGGAGCGCATCCCGCTTGCGTCCTGGAACAACACTCAGCCGGGAAGAGCTGCTCAAACTTGCCCTCATGTCGTCTGAGAACAGGGCGGCGCATGCCTTGGCGAGAAATTATCCCGGTGGCTTGGCGGCGTTCATTACGGCGATGAATGCCAAGGCGCGCGCGCTAGGCATGCTTTCCACGCGTTACGTCGAGCCGACCGGGTTGTCTCCGCAGAACGAGTCGACTGCGCATGATCTCGCCCTATTGGTCAAGGCGGCCTATCACTACCCCTTGATCCGTGATTTTTCAACACATCCCGAGAGCGAGGTGGATGTCGGGCCGCGCACGCTGCAGTTCCGCAATACCGATCATCTGGTGTTCAATCGTGGCTGGGACATCCTGCTGCAGAAAACGGGCTACATCAACGAAGCTGGGCATTGCCTGGTTTTACAGACCAAGTTTGAAGGGCGCAGGGTCATTGTGGTGCTGCTCGATGCCTGGGGCAAATATTCGCACTTTGGCGATGCGCAGCGGATTCGCACCTGGCTGCAAGCCAAGGGATTCGATGCGCTGCACGACCCCAGGCCCATCGTGGGCGAAGCGACTGCACCCGTCTCAGCGAAGCCAGGATTCGTGCGCACGGCGCTGGTGGATCAATCGCCCGCAAATCTCGGGGAGTGAATTGCGCGAGGTTTGCGGCTGATGCGCTTGAGGCGCAAACGCTAGCGGCGTGAACCTCTGTAGCCAAGCGCGGCCGATATGCGCTGTGCGGTTGCTTGCACTTTTTCCAGCCAGTCTTCCATCAGACGATCGGCCGGAGCGGAGAGGGAAAGACCGGCGATCAGGTCGCCCGCATCATCGTAGATGCCGGCCGCCATGCAGCGCACACCGAGTTCGAGTTCCTCGTTGTCCCGCGCAAAACCATCCAGGCGGACTTTGCCAAGCTCGCGTTCGAGTTGTTGTGGATTCGTGATGCTGTTGCGCGTTTGTCCCGCCAGGCCGGTGCGCAGGGTGTAGGCTTTGACGCGAGGCATGTCGTCAGCCGCGAGGAAGAGTTTGCCGACAGAGGTCAGATGCAACGGCGCGCGTCCACCAACAGAACGGATGACCTGCATGCCGGAATGCTCGCTGTAGGTGCGTTCGATATAAACGATCTCATCGCCTTGCCGCACGCTCAGATTCACCGGCTGATGGGTGATCCGGTGCAAATCGCGCATGGGTGCGAGTGCAGCGTCCCGAACGCTCAGGCGCGCTTTGACCAGGTTGCCGTATTCAAGTAGTCGCATGCCCAGGCGGTAGGTGCCTGCATCAACGCGCTCCACCATCTGTCCCACCACCAGATCGTTGAGAATGCGGTGCGCGGTGGAGGGATGCAAGCCGGTGGCGGCGCCGATATCCTTGAGCTGCATCGGATCCGGATTGCGCGCCAGGACATCAAGCACAGCAAAAGCCCGGCCGAGCACCTGTATCGTGGGTTCGGCAGCTTGTGTGATCGGCGCTGCCAACTTGAGGGATGAGGAATGCTGCATTGCGGAAATTTTATATGCCGGAATGCGTTTCTGTATATCGGAAAAACACGGAGTTGTAAATGACGGCTTGATCGCAGACCTTCGTCAGCAAGTCACAAGCCTCCCGGTCGATAATGCCAGCATGAAAAAACGCGTTGGACTGTTTATTACCTGCCTGGCGGATGTCATGCGGCCCAGCATTCCGATGGCTGCTGTGGAGCTGCTGGAATCCGCGCACTTTGACGTGCATGTGCCCATGGCACAAACCTGCTGTGGCCAGCCGGCCTACAACTCTGGCGATCGTCGCACCACGCTGGCGCTGGCTGAGAAGTTTGTCGATGAGTTCGCGGCGTTTGACTATGTCGTAGCCCCATCCGGGTCGTGCATGGGAACCATCAAAACCCACTACCCGGACGTGCTCAAGGATCAACCCGATCTGCTGCGCCGCTTTGCGGCCATACAGCCGCGGCTTTACGAGTTGACAGATTTCCTGGTGAACGTGGCCGGGATCAGTCAGGTTCCTGGGCAATTTGAGGGAGAGGTGACTTATCACGACTCCTGCTCGGGTTTGCGTGAGTTGGGCATCAAGCAGCAGCCGCGTCAATTGCTCGGTCTGGTTTCCGGGTTAAGGCTTTGCGAGATGGAGCAATGCGAACAATGCTGCGGCTTTGGGGGCACATTCGCGGTGAAGTACGGCAATATTTCGGCCGCGATTGCGGATGACAAATGCGCCAACATCCAGGCCACCAAGGCGCGCGCCGTGGTACTGGGGGATCTGGGCTGCATGCTGCAGATTGAAGGGCGACTGCGACGGCAGGGAGACCACACGACGCAGGTGCTGCACATTGCCGAAGTTCTGACCGGAAAGCGTTGACGATGCAATCACAGACCATGCAGTTCAAGGCGCGTGCCGGACAAAAACTGGCCGATCAGCGTCTGCAGCAAAACCTCAAAAAACTATCCACCAAATTCGTGACCGGGCGGGCGGCGGCGATCGCCGCGCTCGACGGATTCGAGGACATCCGGGACGCGGCGGTGAGCCGTCGCAACGTGGCGCTGAGCACGCTGGATGTCTGGCTGGAGCGTTTTGAAGCCGAAGCGCAGCGTCGCGGCACCACCGTGCTTTGGGCGCAAACCCCGCAGGACGCGGCGGATCTGGTGGTGCAGATTGCGCGGCGTCATGGCTGCACGCAGGCCATCAAATCCAAATCCATGGTGTCGGAAGAAATGGGTTTGAATGCGGCGCTCGAAGCGGCTGCGGTGCAGGTGACTGAAACCGATCTGGGCGAATACATCCTGCAGATCAACGGTAACGAGCCGCCTTCACACATCATCGCGCCCGTGGTGCACAAGGACAAGGAAGAGATTGCCGACCTGTTCGCCAAGGTGCATCACACGGCGCGCAAGACGGATATTCCAGAGATGACCCGCGAGGCGCGCGAGGTGTTGCGGGCCAAGTTCTTGTCCGCGGACATGGGCATCACCGGCGGCAACTTCGTGGTGGCGGAAACGGGCTCGGTGGCCCTGGTCACCAACGAGGGCAATGAGGGCATGTGCACCATTCTGCCGCGGGTGCATGTGGCGGTGACGGGCGTCGAGAAGGTGTTGCCAACGCTTGAAGATCTGGCTGCAGTCATGCGTTTGCTGCCGCGCTCGGCGACGGGGCAGACCATCAGCAATTATTTTTCCGTGCTGACCGGCCCGCGACGCGCGGGCGATCTCGATGGACCGGAGCACATGTATGTGGTGCTGCTCGACGGCGGACGGACCAGCCTGGTGGGTGGCGCATTCGCTGAGATGCTGCGCTGCATTCGTTGTGGTGCGTGCATGAACCATTGCCCGGTTTATCAGAAGATTGGCGGACACACCTATGGCTGGGTCTACCCGGGGCCGATGGGCTCGGTGTTGACGCCAAGCTATCAGGGCCTGGAGAGCACCAAGGACCTGCCGCAGGCCGCCACGCTGTGTGGCCAATGCGAAGTGGTGTGTCCGATGAAAATTCCACTCCCCGGGTTGCTGCGCAGCCTGCGCGAACAGCAGTTCGAGCGTGAGATGCGGCCCGGCATGGAGCGCTGGGCGCTGCGCTTGTGGAGCTACGCGGCGCGCCATCCCTGGCTGTATCGGCCGGGAGCCCGCCTGGCGTCTCGGTTGCTGCGCTTGATGGGTGGCGAGCGCAAACGCTTGCATCATCTTGCGGGGGCCAAAGGCTGGACGGCCTATCGCGATCTGCCTGTTCCCGCGCAAGCCCCCTTCAAGCAACAATTTGCCCAGCGGCTCAAAGACAGAACGCCTGCTTGATGTGGCAGCTCACGCGGGGTGGTTCAGGGGGTTGAACCAGTCGCCGTCACGGCGGATTTCAAACGGGGTGAAGTTGGATTTGTAGGCCATCTTGCGGCTATGCGCAATCCAGTAGCCAAGATAGACATGCGGCAACTGCATGGAGCGCGCCTGCTCGATTTGCCAGAGGATGTTGTAGGTGCCGTAGCTGCTGTGGGTGTCTGCCGTCTCGAAAAATGTGTAGACGGCGGAGAGGCCATCGCTGAGCACATCCACGACAGACACCATCTTGAGCGTGCCCAGTTCTTCGCCATGCCGCGGGGGTTCGCGGAATTCCACCAGGCGTGTGTTCACGCGGCTTTGCAGCAGAAATTGCGCGTACTGGTCGATGCTGTCATGGTCCATGCCGCCGCCGGTGTGCCGCGCGGCCTGGTAGCGCAGATAAAGCTGGTAATGCTCGGGGATGAAACCGAGCTTGAG
>JAFGXB010000108.1 GCA_016936875.1 Burkholderiaceae bacterium
ATCACGTCATGCTGCCCATCAGTAATCGCTGCGCCAATGAGGTAATCGTCATCATCCAGCCCCACGGCGATGATGCCGGCGGTGCGACGATTGGTGAACGCGGTGAGCGGGGTTTTTTTCACCGTACCGCGCGCGGTTGCCATGAAAACGAAATGTTCTTCGTCGAAGGTCTTGACCGGCAGCACCGTGGTGATCTTCTCACCCGCCTGCAGCGGGAACAGGTTGACCAACGGTTTTCCGCGCGATCCGCGCCCGCCCATGGGCGACTCGTAAACCTTCATCCAGTACACCCGGCCACGGTTGGAGAAGCACAGCAGCATGTCGTGCGTATTGGCAACGAAGAGTTGCTCCACCCAGTCATCTTCCTTGGTGCCGGTGGCCAGCTTGCCGCGCCCGCCGCGCCGCTGCGCACGGTACTCGGCCAGCGGCTGGCTCTTGACGTAGCCTGAATGCGAGATGGTGACCACCAGGTCTTGCGGCGTGATCAGATCTTCCACATCGATGTCATAGGCGTTGACCTCGATATGCGACCGCCGCGCATCGCCAAATTCCGCGCGCAGGGTGCTCATCTCGGTCGTGATGATGTCGGTCATGCGCGCGGGCTTGGCGAGGATGTCGAGCAGATCGGCGATCTGCTCCATGACGTCCTTGTATTCGCCAACGATCTTGTCCTGTTCCAGCCCCGTGAGGCGCTGCAGCCGCATCTGCAGGATTTCCTGCGCCTGGGTTTCGCTGAGCCGATAGCCTTCGGCCTTGAGGCCATAAAGCGGATTGAGGTCTTCAGGCTGAAACAGGGTGATGTCGCCCTCGACCCGAGACAGCATCGCCCGCGCCTCGCCCGGCTCCCAAATCTCGGCCAGCAAACGCTCCTTTGCCACGGGCGGCGTTGGGGCGGCCTTGATGAGTTCGATCATGCGATCGACGTTGGCCAGCGCCACGGCCAGACCTTCGAGCACATGCCCGCGCTCGCGCGCCTTGCGCAGATCGAACACCGTGCGACGCGTGATGATTTCGCGGCGATGCGACAAAAAGGCCGCGATCATCTGTTGCAGATTGAGCAGGCGCGGCTGACCATCCACCAGCGCCACCATGTTGACGCCAAAGGTGTCCTGCAACTGCGTCTGCTTGTACAGATTGTTGAGCACCACTTCAGGCACTTCACCGCGCTTGAGCTCAATCACCACCCGCATGCCAGACTTGTCTGACTCGTCCTGAATGTGGCTGATGCCTTCGATTTTTTTCTCTTGCACCAGCTCGGCGATGCGCTCGAGCAAAGTGCGCTTGTTGACCTGATACGGCAACTCGTCAACGATGATGGCCTGACGCTGCCCCTTTTCCAGATCTTCAAAATGGCAACGCGCCCGCATCACCACACGACCTCTTCCGGTGCGATAGGCGTCGCGCACCCCGGAGGTGCCGTAGATGATGCCCGCCGTGGGAAAGTCGGGTGCGGGTACGCGCTCCATCAGCTCTTCGATCGTCGCATCGGGATTGCGCAGCAGATGCAGACAGGCGTCGAGCACCTCGCCCAGATTGTGCGGCGGAATATTGGTCGCCATCCCCACCGCAATGCCGGAAGACCCATTGATCAGCAGATTGGGCAGGCGCGCGGGCAACAGCAGCGGCTCTTGCTCGGAGCCGTCATAGTTGGGGCCAAAATCGACGGTTTCCTTGTCAATATCAGCCAGCATTTCATGCGCGATTTTCGACAGCCGGATTTCGGTGTAACGCATCGCCGCCGCACTATCGCCGTCGACCGAGCCAAAGTTGCCCTGCCCATCGACCAACATGTAGCGCAGCGAAAAATTCTGCGCCATGCGCACAATGGTGTCATACACCGACTGATCACCATGGGGGTGATACTTACCAATCACGTCACCCACAATACGCGCCGATTTTTTGTAGGGACGGTTCCACGCATTGCTCAGTTCGTGCATCGCAAACAGAACGCGGCGATGCACCGGCTTCAAACCGTCGCGCACATCGGGCAAGGCGCGTCCCACAATCACGCTCATGGCGTAATCCAGATAGGAACGGCGCATTTCCGACTCTAAACTGATCGGGAGTGTTTCTTTGGCGAAAACAGACATGAGTGGATGTTGTGCGGCAGTTGTTCACACGTCGGCAAATCAAAAAATGGAGCCGACAAAGCCTGGCACGCCTTCATCAGGACAGACGCTCCAAGTCAAGCGAATGATCTTAGCAGCCCGAATTTCCACGGCCAAAATCCGCCGAACGACGCAATTGATGAACCAGCGGGAATGTGAAAACACCGGCTCGTTGCCAAATGGCAACAATTCAACAAGGCCAGAACGCAAGACTGTAAAGCCCATCGCAGAGCGGATTGAACGTCATGAGTGCTGTGGCACAATGACTACGGGTTTACTAGCAAGCAGTTCGGTAAATGGCAGGTGATCCTGAGGATCGGCATTGCACAATGCCTTCATTTGCGAAACGCCGCGCCGCTTATCATGCGCACACGCAGTTCAAGCTGCGATGAACGATCAACGACCGAGAGGAAAAAACATGATCCACAACCAAAAAATCGCAAAACTGTTCGCGGCAGCGGTCTTCGCAGCGTCATCCCTGACTGCTGCGCATGCCCAAGACGCCCGCAGCATCAACAACTGGCAAGACCCCTATGGTCTGACCTGGATGAACGGCGATAACAAGCTGTGCTGGCAAGACAATTTCTGGACCCCCGCAACAGCGTCCAGCGAAGCTTGCGGTCTGCCCGTCGTTGCCAAGGCAGAACCGGCACCCGCCCCCGCACCGGCCCCTGTTGCTGCACCGGCTCCTGCACCCGCACCTGCCCCGGCACCTGTGCCTGTCAGCGAAAAAATCACCTACTCTGCCGATGCGTTCTTCCAGTTCGACAAGGCTGTTCTGCTGCCCGCAGGCAAAGAGAAGCTTGACGATCTGGCCGGAAAGGTCAAGGCCATCAATCTGGAAGTCGTGATCGCTACGGGTTACACCGACAGCTTCGGCAGCGTGGCCTACAACCAGAAGCTTTCTGTGCGCCGCGCTGAAGCGGTCAAGGCCTATCTGGTGAGCAAGGGTGTTCCGGCAGATAAGGTCTACGTCGAAGGCAAGGGCAAGACCGACTTCCGCGTTGATCCGAAGAGCTGCAAAGGTTCCTTCAAGAGCCAAGTGGAATGCCAGGCCCCCAACCGCCGCACCGTGGTTGAAGTTGTTGGTACCCACATGGTCACCAAGTAAGCAAACCGCCTCACCGAAAAAGCCCCGCTCTGCGGGGCTTTTTCTTTTTCCGCTGGCGTCGCAACCGCGCTGAATTCTCTCGGCTCCTCTTGGTTATATTTGAGGCGCGCATCAACCAAAATATCCGAGCGCCCCGACAACACCGTTCACAGGAGAGTTTTCATGGATCAAGCCGAACTTCAGCGTTCTGGCACAAAAGCCGAGTTGCCCTCGATGGATCAACTCTGGATGCCGTTCACAGCCAATCGCCAATTCAAGGCTGCGCCACGCCTGCTCGTCAGCGCGCAAGGCATGTATTACCGCACACATGATGGGCGGCAGATTCTCGACGGCACCGCAGGACTTTGGTGTGTCAACGCGGGGCATGGCCGTCCTGAAATCAGCGCGGCCATTGCACGTCAGGCGCAAGAGATGGACTACGCGCCGCCATTCCAGATGGGCCACCCTTTGCAATTCGAGGCGGCCAATCTGTTGGCTGACATTGCCCCGGCTGATTTGAAAAAAGTGTTCTTTACCAATTCGGGCTCGGAATCTGTTGACTCCGCCCTGAAAATCGCACTGGCCTATCACCGCGCACGCGGTGACGGCACCCGCACCTTGTTCATCGGACGCGAGCGCGGTTATCACGGCGTCGGGTTCGGCGGCATTTCAGTGGGCGGCATGGTGGCGAACCGCAAAGTCTTTCGTGGATCGCTACTGCCCAATGTCGACCATTTACCGCATACTTACTCAGCTGAGCACCAGGCGTTCTCGCGCGGCGAACCTGACTGGGGCGCCCATCTGGCGGACGATCTGGAGCGCATCGTCGCGCTGCACGACGCCAGCAATATTGCCGCTGTCATCGTCGAGCCCGTTGCCGGATCAACCGGGGTGCTCGCCCCGCCCAAAGGCTACCTGGAACGCCTGCGGAACATCTGCAACCGGCACGGCATTTTGCTCATTTTTGACGAAGTGATCACCGGCTTCGGCCGACTCGGCACTCCGTTTGCCGCCCAGTATTTCAATGTCACACCCGACATCATCACCACGGCGAAAGCGGTCAATAATGCCGCCGTCCCGCTTGGCGCCGTATTTGTCCGTAACGGAATTTACGAGACGGTGGTCAACGGATCTCCTGATGGTGCTGTCGAGTTTTTCCACGGCTATACCTATTCGGGCCATCCCCTGGCCATGGCTGCTGCCGTGGCAACGCAGCAAATCTACCAACGAGACAAGCTACTGACCCGCGTTCTGGATGATGGGATCGGACAATATTGGCAAGAGGCGCTGCATGCACTGAGCGACGCTCGGCATGTGAAAGATTTGCGCAATATCGGCCTGATTGGCGGCATTGAACTGGAATCTCGCCCCGGCGCCGTGGGTAAGCGGGCGTTTGAAGCGTTCGTTGCCTGCTACGAGCGCGGCGTGCTGGTGCGTTACACCGGAGACACGATCGCGCTGTCGCCGCCACTGATCATTGAACGTGGCCAGATCGACCAGATCATGACCACCCTGCGCGACGTGCTCCGCACAATCGCCTGAGAGCCCGTGAACTTTTAGATTCCCCGCTGAATTCGACGCAGCGCCGGCCCGGGTGTTGCGGGTGGGCACGCTGAGTCAATTTGACTGGACGTTCGTCTGTCGGGCGGCTTTGCGTTGACGCAGGGCCTGATGGGGCGCGAACGCAGCCGGTGTCGGCCTCTTTCCAGCCTTTCAGGCCGGGAACGCAAAGTGCAAAGCCTTCATGCGCTTCAGGTTGTGGGCCAGCACGTGCCACAGCAACACGGCGCGCGCCTTGATCATTCCGCGCACGTTGAAGCGCTGCAAGCCGCGGTTGCGCAGATGCGCGTTGGTGCACTCGATGCTGGCCGCGCGCCTTGTAAATCCGCTTGGCCGCCTCGGTGCCCATGCGCTCGCACCACTGCCTCAGCGCCTGGCTGTCGCCGGGCAGCGGCGCATACCGATCACGCAGCTTGTCCTTGGGTGCGAGCACCGGCGCGAAGACTTGGGTTGCCTGCCCTCCAAGTCGCGCGATCTGGTCGTGCTTGGCGAAGCCCCCATCGGTCAGCCACTGCTCGGGCACCGTATAGCGCTATGAGATGAGCTGCGAAGATTTTCTTTCTAGGCAATTTTTTGCGCTAGGCGGAGAAAAATGACGGGTTATGTGGAATAAAAGCAGCCCCGAGTTGCCTCGAGGCTGCGGCGCCTCCTCGGTGGGCACGGGCCATTACGATCCGGCACACGCGTCCCTCGTGGATTTGGCATGCGCTGAACCGCTCCCGCGTAGCGCGCATGCCATCGCGGAAGCCGATCCAGCGTCGCCTTAGGCCACCTTGCGGTCGAAGAATTGTTCGAGAAAATACATCTGCTGAATCAGCAGGCTGGGGCGGTCGCCTTAGGCCACCTTGCGGTCGAAGAATTGTTCGTCTTCGGTCGAGCCCTTGAGTGCGGCGGTGGACGATTCGTTTTCGATAGTCGTGGTCACGGCGTCGAAATAGCCTGTGCCCACTTCGCGCTGGTGTTTGACCGCGGTGAAACCCTTGGGTGCGGCGGCAAACTCGGCCTCCTGCAATTCCACAAAGGCGCTCATCTGGTTGCGGGCATAGCCGTAGGCCAGATTGAACATGGAGTAGTTCAGCGCATGGAAGCCGGCCAGGGTGATGAACTGGAACTTGTAGCCCATCGCGCCCAGCTCTTTCTGGAATTTGGCAATGGTGGCGTCATCCAGATTTTTCTTCCAGTTGAACGACGGCGAGCAGTTGTAGGCCAGCATCTTGCCCGGGAACTTGGCATGGATGGCGTCGGCAAAGGCCTTGGCATAGGCCAGGTCAGGCTTGCCGGTTTCGCACCACACCAGATCGGCATACGGCGCGTAAGCCAGGCCGCGGGAGATGGCCTGCTGCAGACCGGGCTTGGTGCGGTAGAAGCCTTCCACCGTGCGCTCGCCGGTGCAATAGGGCTTGTCGTTGTCGTCCACATCGGAGGTGATGAGGTCGGCCGCCTCGGCGTCGGTGCGGGCCACCAGCACGGTGGGCACGCCCAGCACATCAGCGGCCAGACGGGCGGCGATGAGCTTGGCAACGGCCTCGCGGGTGGGCACTAGCACCTTGCCGCCCATATGCCCGCACTTCTTCACCGAGGCCAGTTGGTCTTCGAAGTGCACGCCGGCCGCGCCCGCCTCGATCATGGACTTCATCAGCTCGAAGGCATTGAGCACGCCGCCGAAACCGGCTTCGGCATCGGCCACGATGGGGGCGAAGTAGTCGATGAAGCCTTCATCGCCCGGTTGCTTGCCTTCCATCCACTGAATCTGGTCGGCGCGTGTGAGGGTGTTGTTGATGCGCTTGACCACGCTGGGCACCGAGTTGGCGGGGTACAGCGACTGGTCGGGATACATCTCGCCAGCCAGATTGGCGTCGCCCGCGACTTGCCAGCCAGAGAGATAAATGGCTTGCAAACCGGCCTTGACCTGCTGCATGGCCTGGTTGCCGGTGAGCGCCCCCAGGGCGTTGACGAATGGCATGTCGTGCATCTGCTTCCACAGCCGATCCGCGCCGCGGCTGGCCAGCGTATGCTCGGCCACGACTGAGCCGCGCAGTTTCACAACCTCATCCGCGCCGTAGCCGCGTTTGATGCCTTTCCAGCGCGGGTTCTGCGCCCAATCCTGTTCCAACTGTGCCACTTGCTGTTCGCGGTTTGCCATCTGTTTCTCCAGAGGTGAATGAAAAAATCAATGCGCTCAGCTTAAAGGAGTTTTGCGCCGCAGCATAGTCTTATGTCTTATAGAAGAGTTAATAATAAACTGTATCAATTCAAAGACTTGTTAGATAGTTTTTGCGATATGAAATGATTTTTTGCTCAGTGAAAGCCAATGTCAGTGCAACGCAGCAGGCTCATTTCATATCAAGTCCATTGAATTCCGCATTGTGAAAAACAAGCCACGCCGGCTTCCCCGCACAGTTCCTGCCACCCTCTTTGCTCCCACACCATGCCGCGCTCCGACCCAGAAAACAAGCCAGCGCCTCCTCAACAGACAACCACAGCCGAAACCACTCTGGCACCGCGCCACCGGATGGAGTTGTTCTGGGTTTTCAATCACCTCACCTTGCTGGGGGTGGGCGGCGTGCTGCCGTTTGCGCAGCGCATTCTGGTGGAAGAAAAACGCTGGTTGCGCAACGACCAGTTCGTTGAAATGTTGAGCCTCGGTCAAGTGCTGCCCGGCCCCAATCTGATCAATCTGGCCTTGATGGTGGGGCAGCATTTTTTCGGCTGGCGTGGCGCTGCAGTGGCGTTGGCGGGCATGCTCGCGGCGCCGCTGGCCTTGATCCTCATTGTCGCTCTCGCCTATGCAAACTATGCTCACACGCCCCTGGTTGCGCACGCGCTGCAGGGCATGTCCGCCGTGGTTGCCGGATTGGTGATTGCCATGGCCATCAAGCTCTTTCCCGCCGTGCGGCACTACCTGCCCAACTGGGGCTGGGTGGCACTGTCGTTTGGCGCAGTGGGGCTGCTGCGCTTGAATCTGCTCTGGGTGCTGCTGGCCCTGGGGCCGCTGGCCGTGGCGCTGGCCTGGCTGCGCATCAGGAGGGGATGATGCACACGCTCTCCATCGCCCTGCCTTTTTTCGGGCACTTCCTGCTGTGGTCTCTGTTGTCAGTGGGCGGCGCCATTGGCCTGCTGCCCGATATGCATCGCTATCTGGTCGTCGAGCAGCACTGGGTCACCGATGCGCAGTTCACTTCGGCGCTCGCGCTGGGGCAGGCGTCGCCAGGGCCGAACATGATTCTGTTCGTCGCCCTGCTGGGCTGGCAGATTCTGGGATTGCCTGGCGCCATCCTGGCGTCCATCGGGCTGATTCTGCCGTCCTCACTCATCACCGTAGCCTACTTTCGCTACAGCCGCATTCATCACGAGCGCCACTGGGTGCGCGCCATGCACAGTGGCATGGCACCGATCACCGTGGGACTGTTGCTCTCGTCTGGTTGGTTGCTCGCAAGACAGGAAGCGACCAACTGGCAGCGCGTGGCGCTCATCTTTCTCACCGTGGTGCTGGTGGTGCGCACACGTCTCAATCCCCTGTGGGTTCTGCTCGCTGGCGCGGCACTTGGCATGCTGGGCTTCATCTGAAGCAAGCCGGAACAAGGCATCCCATGCTCAAACGCTTGTCATCGCAACAGTCTGAACCGGTTTACAGCACACAGTCGTTGCGGGAACAGGAAGCCGCCGCCGCGCGCACCCTGCCGCCCCACACGCTGATGCAGAGCGCAGGGCGGGCCGTGGCACGGCTGGTGCAGGCGCGCTTTCCTCATGCGCGCCGCATTGTTGTGCTCGCCGGAGCCGGAAACAATGGCGGCGACGGGCTCGTCGCCGCCACGCATCTGCATGCCCTGGGGCGTGACGTACAGATTCTGGCCTGCGGCGCAGCGACACTTGGCGACTGGGCCGCCCGCTTGCCACCAGACGCCGCCTGGGCCTGGAACGCCGCACAGGCAGCCGCCGTACAAAGCGCCGCGCCCACCCCGCCGCATGCCCTGCCAGAAGCCGATCTGTATCTGGACGCCCTGCTTGGCATCGGTCTGACAGGCCCGGTGCGCGGCCCGACTGCCGCGGTCATCGAGGCACTCAATGCGCAGACCCGCGCGCCTGTGCTCAGCGTCGATCTGCCCTCCGGCCTGGATGCCGACCGCGGCGGCTACAGCAATGTCTGCGTGCGCGCCACTGTCACGCTCAGCCTTCTCGGTCTCAAACCGGGTTTATGCACTGGCCCTGGCGCGCCCCTATGTGGCGAATTGTGGGGCGATGATCTGGACTTGCCCGATACGCTGCAGGCTGCAACGCCAGCACCCACCGCGATCAGGATTGGCGCAGACAGCGTGCGCCCCCTGCTGCCGAACTTGCCGCATGCGGCACACAAAGGCCAGCGCGGCGATGTGCAGGTCATTGGCGGCGCGGCGGGCATGACTGGCGCGGCCTTGCTTGCCGCCCGCGCTGCGGCCCGGCTCGGCGCCGGCCGGGTGTTTGTCGGGCTGCTCGATGCGCATGCTCCCACGGTCGACCTTGTCGCGCCGGAACTGATGCTGCGAACGCCTGCTGAACTCCTGCGCTCCGCACGCAAGACCGGCTGCGTCGTCTTCGGCCCCGGAGAGGGAATCGACCCCTCTGCGCGCACGGCGCTGGAACTGGCGCTCATCCAGTCAGCGCCATTGGTTCTCGATGCGGACGCGCTCAACCTACTGGCGCAAGACGCCGATCTGCGGACCGCCCTGCGGCAACGCACCACCCTCACCGTGCTCACCCCGCATCCGCTGGAAGCGGCGCGCCTGCTCGGCATCCCCGTAGAACAAGTGCAGGCCGACCGCCTGCAGGCCGCACGCGATCTCGCGCGGCGCCATGGTGCCTGGGTGGTGCTCAAAGGCGCGGGCAGCGTCATTGCCTCGCCACAGAGCGCCCTCTGGATCAACTCCACCGGGAACGGTCTGCTGGCCACGGCAGGCAGTGGCGACGTGCTGGCAGGCACGATTGCCGCCTTGCTCAGCGCAACAAACCGCGCGCAAAGCCTCCTAGCCGCCGTGTGGCTGCATGGCGGCGCAGCAGATCGGTACGCAGCCCTTCGCGGAGACGCCGGGCTGAGCGCCGCGCAGTTGCCGCAGTGGATCGCAAGATGCTGGGCGCAAACACTGTCTTCATCCTGATGCCCAGCCCCCGCTGCCCTGAATCACCTGGACCCGCCCATCCGCTGCGGCGCTCGCCAGATCAACGCTTCCGCGGCAACACTGCGCGCAGGGCCAAGCGGTTTGCGTTTGACGTTTGGGACGGATTTTGCTAAGTTGCCGTCATGTTTTCCGCCAACCTGCCCGCCGCCCCTCGCCTTTTAAACACTGCGCAAGATGCATTGCTGCTGGGCGCTCTCCTACTGGCACTGCCAGCCAAGACCGCGCGCGACTGATTCACGTTTTCACCCGACATCCAGCGCCCGCGGCCTTGCCCCAGGGCGCTTTTTTCTATGCGACTCTTCACCATGCACCTGTTTTCCCATGCAAAACGACTACCCACCGGTTGCCGGGCCCTGCGCCTGCGACAGCCCGGCTGCCTGATCGTCGCCTGATTTCTGTTCTGAACATTCGCATTCGTTTTCTGGAGACTGAGCCATGTTGAAGCAACCGCAAACCAAGTACCACGCCTTCCCGCCGATCGGCCTGAAAGACCGCACCTGGCCCGATCAGATCATCACCCGCCCGCCCATCTGGATGAGCACCGATCTGCGCGACGGCAATCAAGCCCTGTTCGAACCGATGGACGCACAGCGCAAGATGCGCATGTTCAAGACCCTCTGCGCCGTGGGTGTGAAGCAGATCGAGGTGGCGTTTCCTTCGGCATCGCAAACCGATTTCGACTTTGTGCGCGAACTCATCGAAGGCGGGCATATTCCTGACGATGTCACCATCGAAGTCCTCACCCAGGCGCGCGAAGACCTGATTCGCCGCACCTTCGAGGCACTGCGTGGCGCCCGGCAGGCCATCGTGCATGTGTACAACGCCACCGCCCCCAACTTCCGCCGCATCGTCTTCAACGTCGATGAGGCGGGTTGCACGCAGATTGCAGTCAACGCGGCAACGCTCATCAAGCAGATCGCCGCGCAGCAGCCTGAAACCAAGTGGACTTTCCAGTACAGCCCGGAGGTGTTCAGCGGCACCGAGCTGCCTTTTGTCGTCTCGGTCTGCAACGCGGTGACCGAAGTCTGGCAACCCACGCCAGACAACAAGATCATTTTCAACCTCCCCGCCACGGTCGAGATGAGCACGCCCAACATCTACGCCGACCAGATCGAGTGGATGCACCGCCATCTGAACAAGCGTGACAGCATCATCCTGTCGCTGCACCCGCACAACGACCGCGGCTGCGCCGTGGCCGCTGCCGAACTGGGCGTGATGGCCGGGGCAGACCGCGTGGAAGGCTGCCTGTTCGGCAATGGCGAGCGCACCGGCAATGTCGATCTCGTCACTCTGGCGCTCAATCTATATTCGCAAGGCGTGCATCCGGGCCTGGACTTCTCGAACATCAATGCCGTCGCCCGCACGGTGGAAGAGTGCACCCAGCTTCCGGTGCACCCGCGCCATCCCTATGCCGGCGATCTGGTGTTCACCGCGTTCTCCGGTTCGCACCAGGACGCCATCAAGAAGGGGTTGGCCGCGCAGCGCCCCGACGCGCTGTGGGAAGTTCCCTATCTGCCAGTCGATCCGGCCGATCTCGGCCGCGCCTACGACTCGGTCATCCGTGTCAACAGCCAGTCCGGCAAGGGCGGCATCGCCTATCTGCTCGAAGCCACTTACGGACTGATCATGCCACGCCGTCTGCAGGTCGAGTTCAGCGGCGTAGTGCAACAGCACACCGACGCCACGGGCAGCGAAGTCACAGCGCAACAGCTCTGGGTCATGTTCAATGACGAATACGTCCAGAACGCGCAACCGCTTCGCCTGCAGTCCTATCACCTGTCAGATCATGGTGGGCGTCAGGGCGTGCGTCTGGAGATGGAAGTCAATGGCCAGCGCCTCAGCCTTTCTGGCGAGGGCAACGGCCCGATCGACGCCGCCATTCACGCGCTGCGTCTGCCCGTTGCCATTCACAGCTACGAAGAACGCGCACTCGGGCTCGGCGCAGATGCCCGCGCGTCCGCCATTGTGGAAATGGCGCTGGAAGGTCTGCCGTCCAGCACCTATGGCGTGGGCATGGATGCAAACTTCGTGACTGCCTCCATTCAGGCCATCATTTCCGGCGCAAACCGCCTGTTGCGGCGCGCCCCGGAACAGGCTGCGCAGACGCATCTCGCGACACTGCTCGCGCCGTTGCGCGCCGTCGCCTGACGGTCTTGATGGCCTGAGCGCGCGCGCATCAAAACCTGCCGCGTTCTCTTCGGCCCACCGTGAAGGGTGCGGCAAGGCGCGTGTTGTTCCTATGCGGTGCAGCATTGTTCTGCCCTCCAGCGCCCGAAGAACAGGCCGGAACAAACCGGGTCAATGCGGAGCCGCGCCGTCGCGCAAGCGCCGCCAGCCGTGTGCAAGCAGGTAGAGCGCAAAGCTCAGCGAGGCAATCCAGGTGCTCGCGGGGTAGCCGATGGAGTAGGCGGCTGCGAGCCCGCCCCAGGTGATGCCCAGCCCAAACAAGACCGAAAGGCCGATGCCCCCCATCACGCTGCGGCTGAGCGCCTGCGCCGCTGCCGACGGGCCGATGAGCAGGGCGAAAATCAGCAGGGCGCCAATCACCGGCACGGCGATGGCCACGGTCGCCGCCACCAGCAGGATGAACAGCAGATCAATCAGCCGCGTGTTCACCCCGCGCGCCTGTGCGCCTTCCGGGTTGAAACTGGCAAAGCACAGCGGTCGATAGAGCATGGCCAGGCCGCCCAGGCCGACGACGCACACCCCCAGCGACAGACCGGCCTGCCCCGCTGTGATGCCCACGATGCTGCCAAACAGGATGCTCATGGCCGACTGGGCGTTGGCGGTGTAGAGATTGAGGAACAGCACCCCGAGACCGAGGGCGAACATCAGCACCATGCCGATACCAATGTCGCGCTGGCGGATGCGCCCGCCGGTCAGTGCCAGCGCCACGCCGCTGACCAAGGTGAAGGTGAACAGCCCAAGGTATGGGCTCAGCCCCAGCAAAATTGCGCCCGCAGCGCCGGTGAATCCCACATGGGACAAGGCATGCGCGGCAAACGCCTGCCGCCGCAGGGTGATGAAATAGCCCACCGCCGCGCTCAGCACCGCGATGGCGCTGCCCGCAAGCAGCGCATGGCGCATGAAACCGTATTCGAGACCGAGCATCATGTGTTCGCCTCGTCGGGCGTATGGCTGTGGTCGTGGCCGTGGTCGTGACCACAGTGCGCGGCTTGCTCAGGCATGAAGCCGCCGGCCGGGTGGATGAACACATACCCGGCATCCCGCGCCACGGCCATGGGCATGCCATAGAGCGCGGTCAGCGCCGGTCCGTTGACGACTGCGTCCACCGGGCCTAGCCGCCCTTTTCCCCCGGCGAGATACAGCACCCGATCCATATGCGGCAGCAGCGGGTTGATGTCATGCGCAGTCATCAGCACGGTGATGCCTTGCTCGGTGCACAGACGTCGCGCGGTCTGCAGAACCCGTTGCTGCGCCTGCGGGTCGAGGTTGGACAGTGGCTCATCGAGCAGCAGCATGCGCACCGGGTTGACCACCGCCTGCGCGATCCGCACGCGCTGGCGCTGCCCGCCGGAGAGCGCATCCATGCCGCGCTCCGCGAGATCCGTCGCTTCCACGGCATGCAAGGCCGCATCCACCGCTTGCGCGCGCTGCGCGGACGTTCCCAGACCCAGTCCCCAGCGCTCTCCCTGCCAGGCGGTTGCGACGTAACTGCGCACGCGCAAAAAACCATCGGCGCCCAAAGGGTCGCTCTGCGACACATAGCCCACCTGTGTGCGCAGCGCGACGCCATCGCGCCCGAGCAGCCGCAACCGTCCGTCCTGCAACGGCTGCAGACCGAGCAAGGTGCGCAGCAAGGTGGTTTTTCCAGCGCCATTGGCACCGAACACGCCGACAAACTGCCCTGCGCCGATGCGCAAATCCAGACCATCGAGCACCGCGCGCTTGTTCAGCACGCAGCGCAGGCCATCCGCCTCGACGGCCCAGTCCATCGCCTCGGCGTCAGGCGGGCGTTGCGGGTTCGCTATCAATGTGTTTGGCCCAAAGCCTGTGCAATGGCCTTCAGGGTTTGCAACTGCCACTGCACATAGGTGGTGTCTGGCGGAACGAATTCATCAACCCCCACGACCGGCACACCGGATTCCTTGGCGATGGTGCGCAGACGGTCAGTCAAGGGATCGGTGACCTGCCGGTTGTAGAACAGCAGCGCCGCCTTGCGATGCCGGAGATTGTCCTCAAAGCGCGCCACTTCAGCCGGGGATGGTTCGGTATCGTTCATCACGTCGAACTGGAATTTCTCGCTCAGACTGGTCCAGCGCAGTTGCCGCAGTAAATAGCCCACAACCGGCTCGGTCGCCGTCACGCTGAGCCCCGGATGCGCCGTGCGAAGCGCCGTTTCTGCCTCTGTCACGCGCGTCAGGTCAGCCTGGAAACGCTGCAGATTCCGCGCAAAAAACGCGGCGTCTGCCGGAGCGATTTTCTGCAGGAGCTGAGCGAGTTTTTCCGCCACCAGCAACGCCACCTGCGGGTCGTAAAACACATGCGGATTCTTGTCGGCCAGGATCAAGGCCGGGTCGAGTTGCGCCGCCACAATCACCTGCCTTTGCGGCGACGGACTTGCCGCAAGCATTTTTTCCATCCAGTCGTCATAGCCAATGCCATTGCGCACCACGATCTGCGCCCGCGCCACTTTGCGCGCCACCGCGGGCGTTGCCTCGAAGCTGTGCGGATCGACATTGGGGTTGTTGATGATGCTGTCCACCGCCACCTTATTGCCGCCAATGGCTTGCGCGATCACGCCATAGGTGCTCTCTGCGGCCACGATGGACACCGGCGCAGCCTGCGCCGTCCCGAAGAAAAGAAGACTCAAGGCAAAGAAAAAGACGGCACGAAACAACGCGCGGGTGCGGATCATGAAAATGCTCAGGTGAGGGATTGATGGTTACTTTATAACGTCTGCATCGGGTTTGTTGTATCGAAATGCAATGCGCCGTGCGCTCTGCCGCCAAGCGGAGTTCCATCTTGATTCTCATGTCAAATACCCGGCTTGAAATCACACGCTTCCCACCGAGAACCCGCTATGAAACCCACGCCACCCGCCCACCTGGTCTGGAGCGTCAGCGCCTTGCTGCAGGCGTTTTCCGACGCGCTCACTGCCCGGTTCAACAGTATCGAGGTGCGCGGCGAAGTGTCGGGTCTGGTGCGCGCCTCCAGCGGCCATCAATACTTCA